>JASFOV010000330.1:0-5674 GCA_050116355.1 Anaerolineae bacterium | reverse complement strand
AAAAGCAAAGAGGTACATGAGCAATGCCAGGACAAAGGTACGTACGTGAAAGGGCTCGAGAAAGGCAACCCGCCAGTCGAACTTTTCGGGTGGTTTTTGAAATTCCTTTCGCTCGCGAGCAGCCAGTACGGTGGCGATGAACGGCAGGGCAAAAAACAGGCCAAAGACAAGCCCCATGACGATGTAGCCCTGGCGCACGTCGGGGAACTGTTTCACGATCTCCAAGGGTAGCAGTGCAGCCAGAAGCGAGGCAATCGTAGAGAAAAAGATGCGGATGGAACTCAGCGAGGTGCGCTCATCATAATCGAGGGTCATCTCGGCCTGCAGAGCATTGTAGTTGAGCATGACGATACTCACCACTGTCGAGAAAAAGAGGTAGGTAAGGATCACAAACACAAAGCGCGACAGTTCCTGCTCAAAACTGACCGGATAAAAGAGCAAGAAGAAGGACACAAAGACCAAAGGGATGCCGGCCAGCAGATAGGGGCGCCTGCGCCCCAGGCGCGTCCGGGTGCGGTCGGAGAGAACGCCCTCAAAGGGGTCGGTTATGGCATCATATGCCTTGCTGATCAAGATCACCGTTCCAGCCAACGCTGGGTTGATGCGCACCACATCAGTAAGAAAGATCAAATAATAAAAGCTGATCACCACCCCTGACCCGCCGCCATAGATATCGCCCAGGCCGTATCCAATCCGGCGCCACCAACTTAGTTTCTCAGACGTTATTTCGGACGGCACAATCTGTATGTCTGCAGTCATAGTCACCTCCTCGTCTCTACCTACATCGATGTAGACTCGGATGTTGTCCAGGATTCAACAGGTTCGCTGTGGCCCGATCGAGCCGAGCGATAGACGGCCTCGACCACGGCCAGCACCGGCAAAGCCTCGCGGGCCGGAATGAGGTAAGGCACCCCCTCCATCACCCACGCCCGAAAGCCCTCCAGACTGCGCTGGAGCGCGTGAACCCCCCAATGGGGCGACCGGGCCCGCTGGACGCGCACCCCCCGGAAGCGGACGTGGGGCAGAGGCCGGTCGCTGTAGATAGCAGTCCCTCGGGAACCATAGACCTCAATACGTATCGCCTGCTCTGGGCTGGCCGCCATCGAGCTGCTGAACTGCACCAGGGCTCCATCCTCCAATTCGACCGTGCCCTGCGCCAAGTCCTCAATCTCCACCAGCTGGAACCTCCGCTGGGCGACATGGCCGCTGGCAGCGACAGGACGTCGTCCCAACGCCCATAGCACCGCATCGAGGGCATGACTGCCCTGTGTGATCAAGGTACCGCCACCGGCCTGATCCAGTCTGGCGCGCCAACTGGAATGAAAGTACGCCTCATCCCGGTGCCAAGGGACATTGCACCGGGCATAGTAGATCTGGCCCAGCTCGCCTTGTTGCACACTGTGGGCCAGTGCATAGCAACCAGCGTCGTAGCGGTATTGGAAGTTCACGCCAATGGACACATCCTGCTTCTGCGCCAGCTGCACAATCTCCCGCCCTTCGGCCAGCGTGCGTGCTAAGGGTTTTTCCACCAAAACCGACAGACCCACCCGGATAGCGTCCGCCGCCATACTGTAGTGCAAGTGGTGGGGTACGGCCAGATACACGGCGTCCATGGCTTCCTGATCCAGCATCTCGGAGTATGACCGGTAGGAGCGCGGAATGCGGAACCGGCGCGCAAAGGTATCGGCCCGCTCCACCACAGCGTCGTGGCAGGCCACCAGATGGATCCCGCGGTTCAAACGGGCAAAGACGGCCATCCAGCGAGCGATGTCGCCGCAGCCCACGAACCCCAGGCGCAGGATGTGTTTCATGCACCCCGCTCCCCACAGGCCCAGGCCAATCCCCGCCTCAGGATGTCGTGCACAGCCGGATGGCGTATGGTACTCACACAGTGTCCCGGGCAGGAATAGACGACACGTCCCTTTCCGTAGGACCGTGTCCAGACCATAGGCTGGCGTTCCCCGTCAACCTCGGCATAGAAATGGACTCGATTCTCGGCATCGTACTCGTGCACATACAGCTCATCCCGTACCTCAAAGGCCGGGATGCTGCCAAAGATCTCGTCCTGATCCGAAACTGGCGCAATCTGAAACGTGCCGACGGGGCCATGTTGGAGAAACCGTCCGCCCAGGATCTCGAAGTACAGATCCTCCTCTTTGAAAGAAGCCGTGGCTGCATGCACCGCTACCAGGCCGCCCCCCTGGCGCACAAAGCGCTCCAGAGTGGTCAGCGCTGTGGGCGAGATGGTTTCTTGGTGGAAATAGAGTACCAGGCCCCGAACCTGCGCCAGGGGCAGGCGAAGCAGTGACTCCAGGGTCGGCACCTGGCGGAGGGTAACATCCGGTAGCGCACGTAAGGCACGTCGCAGCCAGAATCTCTCCAGAAATGAGGGGTGGACAAGCCCACTGGAAACGAGCAACACCTGTTTTTTGTCAGTCATCAAAGGCTACCTACCTTTTCTCATCCTTTGCCGCGGCCAGGGCTTGCGCCTCCGGTCGCTGCCTGTAGAACTCGTCCAGGGGGTAACAGCCTGACGCCAGACCCAGGCGCGGGGCTGTGGTACAGTCACTGAAGGTGCGGCAGATGCGCTGTCGATCGAGCGATCTGCCGGCCAGCACATCGCTCGGCAACTCGGGATAGGCCAGCATCGAACGGCCTAACCCGACGCAATCGACCCGCCCGGTGCGCACATGGTTCTGGGCTACGTGGGGTAGCCACTCCTGCAGATAGGTGTACGCCGACCCGACCAGAAGCAGGTCCGGGAAGCGTTTTTTGAGCTCGGCCACCACCTGCAGGTGCCGGACCACGCCCACCAGTGGATCTTCAGGCGGCGCATAGCCATCAGAAGGCGGGAAAAGCGCCGGGCGGATGATGTGGGGATTGTAGTAGGGACTGCCGGCTGACACATTGACCAACTCGATGCCCAGGT
The DNA here is from genome assembly GCA_050116355.1 of Anaerolineae bacterium. Taxonomy (GTDB): domain Bacteria; phylum Chloroflexota; class Anaerolineae; order JAAYZQ01; family JAAYZQ01; genus JASFOV01. The sequence goes on along the minus strand of JASFOV010000330.1, from coordinate 2,745 downwards.
CGCCTAGCAACGTCAGGAACTGTATCGTCTCTGTAAGGTCGATCTGCAACGGATCGACGGTGTCGGCGCCAAACCAATAGCTGTGCCCATCCTGGCGGGCCACCGGCCTGCCGATCCCCGTCTCTGGATCAGGGGTAAACGGTATGGTATCAAAGGCACTGAGCCGGACGCCGATCTGTAGCTCGGGTACGCAAGCTCGGATCCCGGCGACAATCTCGCACAGAAAGCGGGTCCGATTCTCAAAAGAGCCGCCATAGGGTCCCGGTCGGGTATAGGCGCTCAGAAACTCGTGGCCCAAGTAGCCGTGACAGTGTTTGATATCCACAAAGGCAAACCCAGCAGAGTGGGCCATCTCCGCCGCCGAGATAAAGTACCGCACCAGCCGCCTGATCTCCGCGTCGGACAGTACCGGAGCATCATCGGCAACGTTGAACTTGGCATCGAGATAGGGGTGTCGATAGACCATTAGCGGTTGTAGACCCTCATCGGGGTCAGGACGTGAGAAACGACCCGAGTGGGTTAGTTGCAAGCCCACCAGCAGGTCCTCACCCGAGCCGTGTCGCTCCGCGTGGGCCTGGACCAACACTTGCCGGAGCTGTGCCAACGGGGCGAGATTTGCCTCATTGAGCAGCAATTGGTGAGGATTGGCCCGGCCACTGTGGACGACGGCCACGGCCTCGCCACCCCAGATCAGCTTGGCACCGCTCCGGCCAAAATTGGCCCAACGCCGGCGCGTCAGTTCTGTCGGCCGACCGTCCAGCGTACCGTCCCAGCCCTCTATGGGTTGGGCGCAGAAGCGGTTGCCGATGACCGTGCCGTCTCGCAGGACGCACGGCTGGGCAAGCGGGGCATCAGGACCGACGGCGATCTGCTCGTCAAAGGGTAGATCGAGCCCCAACGCCTTGCGGTGGGCCTGTAGGTCGCCTGCCGTTCTCAATTGGGCCATGCGCCGGTAGTGCATCTTTCTCGCTCCCCCTTGGATCCTGGATGGCTACAGCCGCCGCAGATGGTAGCCGCCATCGACGTTGATCACTTCTCCGGTTGAGTAGGGCAGATACCCCTCGGCGATGGCCACCACGGCCTGGGCTACGTCGGCCGGTTGTCCCCAACGTTGGATGGGGGCTAACCCGGCAGCCAGCAACGCATCGTACCTATCGCGAACTCCGCGGGTCATATCGGTATCGATAATGCCGGGGCGCACCTCGTAGACATAAATCCCATACTCCGCCAGGCGATGGGCAAAAAGCGCCGTCATCATGGCCAGCCCGGCCTTGGAAAGGCAGTATTCGCCCCGCTGGACGCTGCTGGCGTAGGCGCTGACGGAGCCGATGTTCACGATCTTGGGGTCCTTGACGGCGCCCTGTTCCAGCAACTCGATCAGGGTCCGCGCCACGAGTTGGGTGAGGAAAAACGGCCCTTTGAGGTTGACCGCCATCACCTCATCGTAGCTCTCCTCACTGGTTTCGAGCAGATCGCATCTTTGGCGGGGCGCCATCCCGGCGTTGTTCACCAACAAGTCGATGCGACCAAAGGCCTCCAGGGTTTCGGCTACCAGACGCTGGCGTTGTCCTCCGTCCGCGATATCCGCTTGAATCACGGCGCCGGAACCACCCGCTTCGTGAACGGCTTGCTGCGTCGCCAGCGCCGCGTCCCGGTTGTTCCGGTAGTTGATGGCCACCTGCCAACCGCGCGAGGCTAGAGCCAGGGCGATCCCGCGCCCAATGCCCCGCCCGCCACCGGTAACCAGCGCCGCACGCAGCTTAGGGTCCATCATCTTTCATCACCTTGTCCAGTACTTCCAGGAAGAAATAGTCGCCCCACATCACGCTTTCGTCGACCCCCAGGTCGTTGTCCAGGTGATAGATGCCGTGTTTCAGGATCCCTTCCCAGCCGGGCGTCTCTACTGCCAGGAACTGGGGAGTGGTGAGGGTGTCCACAATCTGGAGCGCCCACGTGCGATAGAGCCTAGCCGCTGCTGGACTACCAGTCAGGTAGGCGAGTTGCCATAGACCCCCGGCTGCGATCGCCGCAGCCGAGCTTTCGTAGGGCAGGGCCGGGTGGGGCTCATCAAAATCGTTGGGCGGCACCCCATGATCTGGGGTGTGCTCGATGTAGTACTGAGCGCAGGCCTCGGCCGTCTGCAGAAAGCGGACATCGCCGGTTTGGGCATAGACCGTGCCAAAGCCGTAAAGCGCCCAAGCCAGGCCACGCGCCCAGCAAGAATCGGCGCGCCATCCCTGCTGCGTGCTGTGCCGCAGGAACTCGCCGGTCTGGGTGTCAAAGAGCCCCTCATGGGCCGTGCTGCCGTCGCCGCGCACCAGCACCCGGCGCGTGGTGAAGCAGTGTTGATTTGCGATCCGCCACAGCTCCCGGTCACCAGTCTGCTGCGCAGCGTAAAAGATGAGGCCGACGTTCATCATAATGTCGATAAACAGGCTGTTCTCGGCGAGAAAGGAGCATAGGTAGCCGCCCTGTTCCTGAAACCGTAGGGCCAATGTGCGCCCCGCCTCGATCACCACCTGGTTGATGGCCTCCTCGCCAGTCAGATCGTACCAGCGCTGCCAGGTAGACCCAAACAGGAACCCCAGATCGTGTACACTGCGATCTGTCTTGCGGTGTTCGATCAGGCGCGAGTAACGCTCGGCTTGGGCCTGCCACCACGGGTCGCGGGTGCGCCCATAGACCAACCACAACTGCCCACCGAGAAACCCCTCGCACCAGTTGGTCCAGGTCTCGCCGGCAAGC
>JASFOV010000329.1:0-5696 GCA_050116355.1 Anaerolineae bacterium | reverse complement strand
CCCAGCCGCTGTCCTCGTTCCTTCTCCTGCTCAAACATGCGTCAGGCTCCTTCCCCCCGGATGCGTCGCAAGAAAATGTCGTACCCGCCGTCCTCGTCCAGCATGGCCTGGAGCTGCAGCCCGCCGGCCTTGACGATCTGGGTGAGAATGACCAGGTTCTTGCTCAATGCGTGAACGGCTTCCACGGTGAACATCGTATCCTGGTCCTGCTGTTTGTGCAGCGTGCGCAGCGCGTCTTCATCGGTGAGGACCCGCGTCCAGCCGCCCACGCCCAGGTAACCACCGGGCCAATCGCCGCCAACCGGCAGACAGCCCATCATTGTGGCATGACCATTGAGGAACATCATTACCTGCTCCTGGCCGGTAGCCATGCCGCTGCCCTGGGTCAAGACGCCAATGGTCTTCAGAGGGCGGGAATGGAAGCCTTCGACCACACTCTGGCCCACGCGATCCAAAAAGTTCTTGAAGGCACCGGGCACCCCCATATGGAAAACGGGCACCGAGTAGATCACCGCATCCGCAGCTATCCATTTGTCGCGCAGTTCATCGAAATCATCGCCTGCAATCTTGCAGTAGCCGAGTTCCAGGTGGCACAGGTCGCAGGCGTCGCATGGTTCAAAGGTCTTGCCCGCCAAGGAGTACAGTTCGGTCTCCACCCGGCCAGGGGCAACAGCGCGGGCCGCCTCCAGGGCAATTTCCAGCAGATAGCGACTGTTGCCATGTTCCCGCGGGCTGGCAGAAATGCCCAGCAGTTTGATGGTATACACCCCTCGTCCCTCCTTTGAGCGTGCAACCCTGATGCTGTTGCTGAATCACGACCGAACGAGCACTTCCAGTCCCACGGCTCTCGGTCCGGCAGCCACGCCTAGAGCTCAGGCAGCATTTCTGGAAACGGCCAATCACAGCTCTGTTTGAGCACCCGGGTGAGGACATAGGTCCGCGTCTTGCGTACCCCGGGAATGGTGTGCAGCTTTTCGCTGATGAAGGTCTGCAGCGCGCCCATACTGACCACCACCACGGAGGCGGACACATCGGTATCGCCGGTGGTCAGGGCCACATAGATGACCTCGTCCAGATCCACCAGCCGGTGGGCAACCTGTTGGGTCATACCCGGTTCTACATCGATGGCGATATCGGCGCTGATGGCAAAACCCAGTTTCTCCGGCCTGGCCCCGGCGGTGATGGAAATAAACCCATCATCCACGAGCTTGCGCAGCCGGTTCCTGACCGCCCGAGGCGTGATGTAGCCCAACCGGCGGGCGATCTCAGAGCATTGCATGCGGGCATCCTCGATCAGGCACTCGAGAATGGCCCGATCGACTTTGTCAATCCTTGATTTCATGATGTGCGTGCCCCCTATGGTCCCACCTCACGAATATCTCCGATTATATCCTCTTGATACCGAAATGTCAATATATTTCGAGTTTTGCTACCGTTTCGGTATCAATATGTTCTGAATCAGAAGTTCAGGGAAGTTCTGTCTCTGCGAGGAGTGCAGCATCCTCAGACGCTGCATGGAGCAAGGTGGAAACGGCGGCCGCCAACTTGACAGGCGGTACTAGCTGGGCTATGATGGCCTGGTGCGAGGAGAGCCAACGATGCCTGCCATGACGCCGTACGCCATCACCATTCCGACACCTTTTCCCGTCGGCCCGGTCAACGTCTACCTGCTACCCGGCCCCGAGCCGGCGCTGATCGATACCGGCCCCAGCACCGCCAAAGCCTGGGACGCGCTGGAAGCGGGATTGTCCACCCAGGGCTTGGCCGTCGCCGGCATCCGGCAGGTGGTGCTCACCCACGCCCACCCCGACCACTACGGCCTGGCCGCGCGGGTGGTGGCTGCCTCCGGCGCGCGGGTCCATGCCCACGCCCTGGCCGCCAGCACGCTGACCAGCCCCGGAGCGCGCAGCGACGCCTGGGAGGCTTTTTACGGGCGTGTGCTGGCCGAGGCCGGCGTGCCGCCGCAGGTCGTGGACGGCATGGGCCAGGCCTTTCAGGCAGCACTCCCCTTCCGCCAGCCGGTAGCCCTCGACGTCGCCTTGCAGGACGGCGATCGCCTGTCGCTGGGCGGTAAGCCCTGGCAGGTGCTGCATACGCCGGGCCACGCTCAGGAGCACATTTGCCTCTACCAACCGGACAGCGGCCAGTTGCTGTCCGGCGACCATCTGCTGCGCGACATCAGCTCCAACCCCATCCTCGAGCCGCCCTTGCCCGGCGAGACGGTGCGCCCCCGCAGCCTGGTGCAGTACCTGGCCTCACTGGAGCGCATCGCCGCCCTGGAGGTGACCACCGCCTGGCCCGGCCACGGCGCGCCTATCACCCATCACCGGCAGCTCATCACCCAACGGCTGGACCTGCATCGCCGCCGGGCGGAGCGGATCGCGACGCTCCTGGAGTCGGGCCCACAGACGGCTTTCCAGATCGCCACCACGCTCTTTCCTGGACAGCGGGGTATGAACAGTTTTCTGGCGGTGTCGGAGGTCATCGGCCACCTGGACCTGTTGGTGGCGGAGGGGCGCGTCCGGTCCCGTCGCAGCCGGGTGGGGATCGTCTTTGAGGCTGTCCCCACGCATCCCTAGAGGAGGTCGAATATGGAGATCATCCCCCACGTGCACCGCATCCCCGGGGTACGGGGCGCCGAGGCGTATCTGGTGACCCAGGGCCGGCCAGCGCTGGTCGACACCGGCATGCCCGGCAACGCGGAGAGGATCCTGGCCTACGTGCAGGAGGTGGGCCTGGCCCCGGGCGACCTGGCGCGCATCGTGCTGACCCACTACCACATCGACCACATTGGCAGCGCCGCGGCGCTCAAGGAATTGACCTCGGCGAGGGTTGCGGCCCATCCGGGCGACGCGCCCTATATCAGCGGTGAGCAACCCCAACCCGCGCCGCGGGGCGCCCTGATGCGCCTGCTGACCCGGCTGTTGCCCATGATGTCGCGCGTTGACCCGGTGGCGGTCGATCTGCCACTGGCCGACGGCGAGCGCCTGGACCTGCTAGGCGGCGCGACTGTCATCCACGTGCCCGGCCACACCCCCGGCGCGGTGGCCCTGCATTTTCCGGCTGAAGGGCTGTTGATCTGCGGCGACGCCATCAGCCACCGCGGTGGCCGGCTGGGACCGCCGCCCGCGGCCTTTACAGTTGACCAGGAACAGGCGTACGCCTCCCTGCGTCGCCTGGCGGCCCTAGAATTTGAAGTGTTGTGTGCCGGTCATGGGGAGCCGATCACCAGCGGGGCGGACCGACAGGTGCGAGCCCTGACGCGTACGCTGGACTGAGGGCGCCTACTCGTCCACCCGTTGCCAGCCGCCCAGCGGATGCAGCCGGATCACCTCGCCCTCGGGCCCCTGGAGATAGCAGGTCTGCCACGACCGGCCGCCCGAAGGCAAAGCATCGTCGCACTGTAGGATCGCCTCGTAGCCAAACTCGGGGGCCAACGCCCAGCCCAGTTCCTGCTGATAGCCGGCCGACTGTTGGACGTCGCCGCGCCACACCAGGCCGAACCCACTAACCGGGGCATATAGGCCGTCCGGCGGGTCGTACCCGTCGGCCGTATCGCCGCTGATCTGTAGGGGATCGTTGATGAGGTCGACCCGGTTGCGGTCGGCGCCTTCGAGGACCGGGGTTTCGTGGAAGATGTAGTAGCGGCCCGGATTCGCCAGCCAGATCATCAGGCCCCGTTCAAAGCGCTGCGCGGCGGCAGTGGACCGCAGGGGCGCGCGGGGGCAGATGCCGGCCTGCGGCTCGCCGGAAAAGAACCAGGTCCGCTCGCAGGGAAAGGCCACCCGTACCTGGGCCGTGGCTTCCTGTGGCGAGGCCGGGCTCGTGACCGTCAGGCTCAGGTCGATATACTGGAACCCCTCGGCCTCGAGCGGGACCGTGAACGTGGTCGACCCAGAGAGGGCCACCTCGCGGCAGTCCTCCTCCGAAAATAGGACAAAGCGCGCTGTGGGACAGAGCGTCGCCCGCTCTCCAGTGGCTTGCCAGGTCAACGTGACGCGACCGCCGGGGCCGGCCACATCCGGTGTCACGCGGAACGACACGATCTCGGCCGGGACCGACGTGGGGCGTGGCATGTCCGTGGGCGGGTGGGTGGGGCGCGCGGTGGGCGCCGGCGCCGGACTGTTGGTGGCGGATGGGGTCGCGCTGGGCGGCGGGGTAGCGCTGGGCGGCGGCAGCGTGGCGGTAGGTGGCAGCGCTGTGCTGGTGGGCGCCTGCGTCGCCTCCGAAGTGGCAGCGGACGAGATAGCCGTCGCGCTGGGGGTCGCCACGGGCGTCTCCGGCCGCGGTGTGGGATCCGGGAGCGCTGTGGACCGGCTTTGGCAGGCCGCCAACAGCATCCCCAGCCACAACGACCCGATCAAGACCAACCAACGTTTCTTGCGGTGCAAGGGCGGTCCCTCCTTTGCCCTGCCTGGCTCCTGGTCCCTGAAGAGGGCCTCGCACGCCAGGCCCCTCCACAATAGGGACGCAAAAACGCATGCCCGGGTTCCACAACCGAATCCCCAGGCCAGATACCCCAAACAGGGGATGCCACCTCCCCCAGGTCTATCGTATACTGTGCCCAGCAGCGGAGGTAGGCGTCCACCCGCACTTGTCGCACGGCGGCGCCAGGGCGCCCGCCGGAGGAGAAGGAGCACTGATGAAGAGCAACCGTTCCATCTGTATCACCGCCCTATTGGCCTTGCTCGTGGCGCTGGCCGCCTGTGGCGCTCAACGCTTTCCGGAGCCACGGCCGCTGTCGCCCGCCGATCTGGAGACGCTGGCCCTGGTACCCTACGCCAACACCGACCTGAGCTTCGCCAGCGTCGTCCCCGACGGCTGGGTCGAAGCCCTGCCCGGCATGGCCGACGACCTCTTTCTGTCGGGACCGCCCGGCGAGCGGCCCAGCACGGCCCTCATCCAGCGCTTCGAGCCCAATTCCACCGCGAAGGAGACACTGCAGCGCTGGCTGCCCCTGCTCAGCCTGGACGAGGCCCCTGAGCGCGCTAGCAGCCGGGCCAGCGCCAGCTTCACCTGGGACTTGTACCCCTACGAGGCGAAAGACGTAGAGATGGGCCTGCGGCGCGGCGTTTTGGCCCTGGCCGAAACGGTCGACGGCGCGTATATGGTAGCCCTGATCACCCAGCCGGACGAGTACGACGCCCTCTATGAAGCCGTGTTCCTGCCAGCCGTCGACGCGCTGGCCCCGGTGTCCGACCTGCCCTCGCGCTACGAGGTATACAACGCCTGGCCCCACGTGGCCAGCATCGAGGCGGTGGGTCACAGCGCCCGCGAGACGGTCGACTTCCGTCTGGAGACCTGCACCCGCTTGCGCGTCTATGCCATTGGCCAACTGCAGGGCCCCTCGATGGTCGACTATGGTTTCGTGGAGGACGCGACCACGGGCCAGATCGTATGGCAGATGTACCCCTTTGAGACCGAGTCCGCTGGCTACGTCCAGAACCGCCGCGCCGACCGCCCGCTGACCCTGCCCGCCGGTGCCTACCGGCTGCACTACCACAGCGATGCCAGCCATGCCTTTGACGATTGGGGCGACCGGCCGCCGAGCCACCGCTTCTGGGGCATTTCTCTCTTTGTCGACCAAGAGCCCGGCGCCCCGCCGCCGCAGTGCCTGCCGCGCGCAGAGCAGGTTGGGGATCTTGGCTGGTCGGCGGACCAACTGGCGCAGCTGGGCGCCGAGTTCGCCGATCACG
>JASFOV010000328.1:0-5710 GCA_050116355.1 Anaerolineae bacterium | reverse complement strand
CGCGAACAGCGGATGGGGCAGGCGTAGCAGCCCTTGTGCGACACCAGGTAGTGGTCCATCGCCTCGGCGCTGATGCCATCGATGAACGGCACCTGGGCCAACTGGTGGTTCTTGGCCGGCTGGTCGCCGCTGAGGTTCTTGGGTTCCATCAGGAACAGAGTGCCGAACTGGCGCAACCCATCCAGTCGTGGATCCTCATTCAGCTTGGCCGTGGTGGCCTTGGCTGCCACACGCAATTCGGGCGGGATGCTGGGCCGGCCGCTGGCGCGGACGTGGATCGCTTTGAGGTTCTTACTGCCCATGACCGCGCCCGGACCGCCCCGGGCGGCGGCCCGGTTGTGGTCGTTGATAATGGCCGCGATGCGCACCAAGTTCTCGCCCGCTACCCCAATGCAGGCCAGCCGGCCGTCCCGGGCTTTGGGCTCCGGCCCCAAGATGGCCTCGTGGGCGGCCGCAGTGGTCATACCCCACAGGTCGGGGGCCGCCTCGATGCGAATCTCCCCATCCTCGATGCGCAGCACCACGGGCTCCGGCGCCCGTCCGGTGACGAGGAAGACGTCATAGCCGGCGTGCCGCATCTCGGCCGCAAAATACCCCCCGCTGTTAGCATAGCCATAGGCGCCGGTCAGCGGCGACTTGAAGGTCACATGCAACCGCGCCGAAGTGGGCCACGGCGTGCCGGTCAGGGGACCGGCCGTAAAGATGAGACAATTGCCGGGCGAAAGGGGCTCCACGTCCGGGCCAACCCGCTCGTAGAGCAACTTGGCACCCAATCCCCGCCCGCCCAGAAACTGGCGCAGGTCCTCAGCCGCGGTCTCAACAATTTCAATGTCGAAAGTCGTTAGGTCAATCGTTGCCGTTTTCATGTTCCCTGTCCTAATGCCATTGACCCGCAAACTCGGGCCAACGCCTCGTCTCATACTCAGAAGTCTTCCGAATAGACCCCTCTATACACCATAGATGGATTACGCAAAGCCTCCTACCATGGGCAACCCATGGGTTCCCTGCCCAGAGGGCTATCGATGAAGGCCCCGCATTCGACACCATTGGCGATTCAAGAAACGGGTCACAATCTGCCCGCCAGACGCAACATAGCCCTTCCACGTGGGCGCAGGGAGATCCTGCTGGTAGGTAGGCGTCTCTTTGCCGGCGAGCCTGGCGAGTGCGACTTTGGCTCGCAACCAATCCTTCTTCGAGGTCAGTGCGCTCCTCTGCGAAGCGGCGGCTCTGTCCGCATCCAAGGGTGCCAGCTCCAGCGCCGGGCTTGAAGATGCCAGAAGGTTTTGCCCCCGCGTGTCGCGCACGATGACTACCGAGGTTCCTCGATCGTCGTTGGCCGTGTACTCCGGAAGCCAGGCATCCCCACACGATATATCCGCCAACTCGCCAAAGGCATCACTGCACTGAGTGCAGCGATACATCTCGTAGGCAGAAAAAGACTCGTCGAAATAGCTGTATAGGTGTTCGCGGTAGGTCTGTCCATCCCGCAGTTGAACCTGCAGTGCTCCCGGCCAACCCTCGCCCCGGTAGCGAAGTTCTGTCACCTCGTCTATTGGCACTTGCCTCCTGTTGAGGGCGACCCTGGTGCCCAGTGGGCTCATATTCAGGCCACAGAACAGACTGATACAAACCGCCACTTTCTTCCGCAGCTTGGGGATGCGGGCCTGGGCCATGCGCAGACCATGCATATGGCAGGGCAGGCCAACGACGGCAAACCGCCCCTCGGAATCCAAAATCTGGCGCAACCTCATATTGGCCGCCACCGGACAATACTTAGAACCCGTTGCCTCCTTGATCTCTTGTTCGGTGGTGGCCAAGATCGGCATGGGTTGGAGGGGAGACTCGGGGCTCATCTGCGTTACGAGGGCGCCATCGAACAAACCCTTCCGCAGCCCGGCTATAAGCAGTGCGGTGACGACCCCGCCGGAGGCCGCGTCCCAGCGGATCCCATCGTCACTCGCGTGACCCACGTGGCAAGTCAGAAAGCGACCCAGCCGGGGGTCATCCCGATCCGCATCCAGAAACTGCTCGGCCAGTTGAACAAAATCCACCGCCGGGCCAGGGCACACCCGCTCGCACAGACCGCAATCGTCACAGAGCTCCGGCTGGACAGCTAATTCGTATCCCCGACGAACATCCCACGCTAGCTGGATGGCAGAGTGGGGGCACACGGCAGCGCAAGTCCCGCACTGGACGCATAAACCAGATTCGTACACCCACTGGATACTCATATCGCTTTCCACATTGTTCCAAGCTCATCCATAAACGGCTACCGGTTCGCCCAATACATCCCACTGGGGCCCAACGCCGAATCCCGGCTGGGTATTGGCGCGCACGATGTGCACATGGGACGGATAGTCGCGCACTAGGCCCCTGCCGATCTGCGTTGTCACCAGGTCTGCACAGTCCCACATGGACAGCAAGAATCCAGCCGGCGTCGAGTGGGCGAGATGCACAGTCACCGCCGCGTTGAACTCACCGCCCGATGTGTCCTGGAGATACATGCGGATCCCGAGCGTGACACACAGATCCCGCATCTGCCGGGCCTTGGTCAGCCCTCCCACTCGCCCCGTCTTGATGTTCAACACATCGAGGACACCGTCTTGGTGAGCCCGGAGCAGATCGGCCATACTATGGATGCTCTCATCGAGGGCCACCGGTCGACCCGTCGACTCTTTGAACGCCCGGCACTCCCGATAGGTGCGACATGGCTGCTCAAACAGCACGTGCACCTCCCGGACGGCCTCGGACACGCGCAATGCCTCGTCTATCTTCCAGCCGCCGTTGGCGTCGATCTTGAGCGTATCCCCGGTGCGCATCTGCTCACCCACGAATTGGATCATCTCGATATCCACAGCCGGATCGCCACTGCCCTTGAACTCGTAGCGATTGCAGCCTCGTCGGCGATAGTCGTCGATAAGTTCAACAGTTTCCGGTCCGGGGTCGATGGTGAGAAATCCGGTGAAGGGAAACTCTTCAACCAGTCGCCCCCCCAGCAACATATACACCGGCAGCCCCGTCGATTTGCCCAAAATGTCCCAGCACGCATTGTCAATGCCAGCCTTGGCATAGGGGATCCCGTACAACTCGGCGTCCATCCGCTGATTGATGGCCATGATCTGGCGAGGATCCTGGCCAATCAGATGAGGGGCTATCACTTCCATACCGGCCCGGGCCCCCTCGGCAAAAGCCGGGTTCCAGTTGGGTCCAAAAGGACAGCTTTCGCCCCAACCGGTGATGCCCTTGTCGGTGTCGATGCGAACCACGCTGGTATCTACGTGGCGCGTAACACGCCCGCCAGAGCTGTGGAATCCGTCCCCCTTGACCTTCATATCAATTTGATAGACCGATATACTCGTGATGTGCATTCCTAGCTCCTTACGCCGCAGCCCTATCCCCCTGGGAGATACTGGCCAAGATCCACAGCACTGTAACGCACGCGCTCTTCGTACCCCCGCCGCTCCTTCTTTGCGGTGGCATCTACGCCGATCTTGGTATGCACGCCCCGCGCGTCGGCGGTGGGATCCATCTCGTGCCCCTGGGCGCCAGGCACCAAGAACACGTCCTTGCTCCAATCCACGCGGGTGGTCAGCGCCCACATCACATCGGCCGGATCGTACATGTCCACGTCGGGGTCCACGACGATGCACCACTTGATGTTGACATGGGCGGTAAAGGCGGCCAACGCCAGATTTTTGGGCTCACCGGGATTGGATTTATCGACGGACACGATGGCGGTAAAGCCGCTGGCGTAGGGGGGAATATGGACGCCGGTTACGTTACGCGATACATACCCCACGTGGTTGAGCAACACCGGCTCCCGTGGCAGCACATTGCCCAGATAGAGGTGTTCGTTCCAGCCAGGGATCAAGGTTTGAAAGATGGGATCGTCGCGCCAGCCAACGGCGGTGACGTGAAAGACTGGGCTCTCCCAGAGCTCGCCAAAGTAGCCGTGAAATTCGGCCAGCGGACCCTCGGCCTCGCGCTCGTGGGCGCCCAAGTAGCCTTCAATCACAATCTCGGCGTCAGCGGGGATATCCACGTCGACGGTCACCCCTCGCGAGACGCGGATACCCCGGCCCCGGATGGCCCCGGCAATGAACAGTTCATCGTCGGGATAACGGGCACCCCCGGCGATCATGATCGCCGGGTCAAGGCCGATGGCCACCGCCACCTGTAATGGTTCCCCTTTGGCCTCCTGCACATCCATGAATTCACGCACATGCCGCCACTCGTTGAGGTTGAAGCCAAACAGGCGTGGACCCTTGACCTGCATGCGGTTGTATGACAGGTTACCCCGCCCGCTCACCGGATCCTTGCTGACAACTACGCCACCGGTAATAAAGGGCCCACCGTCGCCCACGGCGTGGGTGGGAATTGGTAGTTTTTGTACATCCACTTGGTCGCCGGTGACGACGTTGGCCTTCCAGGCCGCATCATCGACGCGAACCGGGGGGATGCCGTTGGCCGGATCGAGGGCGTGGTGCATGACCGCCACAACCTTGCTCCGCTCGCACCCCAGAGCCAAAGCCGCCCGTGTCTGGTTGGCGATAGCGGAGGCAAAGATCGGCCAATCGCTGCCGCAGACGCTCTCGAACAAGGGGGCCGGGCGCCGGCGCCTCTCCAGGGCGGCAGCTACGTCGGCGAGCTCGTATTTCAGGTCTACCGGTCGCCCAATACGGACCAGCTGGCCGGCACCTTCCAACCGGTCAAGAAAAGAGCGTAGATCGTAAATCTCGGACATCCCTGTCTCCCTGTACAATAGTCGTTAGGTCAAAGTGAGCGCCAGCAGCCCAAAGCGAGTGCGGGACCTGCCCACCCGCCAACCGGATGGTACCCGGCCTCGTCCTTGCTCCCTGGCCGGCAAGCAAAGGCCACGCTGTACGTACCCATTCTAACACAGACTCGGATCCTCTGTCAAACAAAATTTAACAAAAGCTTTCTATTTCAAGTAATCTTTAACACGACATTGTTGGCGTCTCTTTCGCCTATTCGGGCGCGCCCTAGGGATCTAGCAAGCTCATGGCTTGGTCGACGCTGGCGCCTTGGTGCAGAACGGCCGCCACAGCCGCTGTCATGGCTGCCGGATCGTCCGCCTGGAATATGTTACGGCCGATGGCGACACCGGTCGCCCCGGCATCCACAGCCGCCTTGATGTCGACCAGCATGTCGCGCTCATTCCCCCGCTTGGCTCCGCCCAGGATCACAACGGGCACGTAGCAGGGATCGATCACCTGTTCAAACGCCGCGGCATAGGGCGTCTTGACCAGGTCAGCCCCCATCTCGGCAGCGACCCGCACCGCTAGGGCGATATTGTCCACCGTGCGCCACCCGGCGGCGCTATCAAAGCCGCCCGGCACCATCTCGGCCATCACCGGCAAGCCCCACGGATGGGCCAGCCCCACCGCCCGGGCGATGTTGGCCAGGGAGGCCGCTTCGTGAGATCCGCCCGGGAAGCCATTCATCGCAATGGCGTCGGCCCCCAAGCGCAGGGCGTCCTCGACGCGATAGAGCAGTGACGGAGGGGCATCCGCCGAGCCCAGGCTCGTCGAACCACCATCCACACGCAGGATGAGCCCCAGGGGCGCCAGCTCCCGGGCAAACCGCCGGGCGATACCATACGAGGTGAGCACCGCATCGGCCCCACCGGCGACGATCTTGGCCAGGGTCTTGGCCGGATCCTCCAAGCCTCGGCACGGACCGTCCAACA
>JASFOV010000327.1:0-5712 GCA_050116355.1 Anaerolineae bacterium | reverse complement strand
TACCAGCTCTACACGCGAGCCTATACCTCTATGCCAGCAGGGCCCGGATGGCCGGAAGCGCATCCCGGGCGGCCTGCTCCCCCAGCGCTAGCAGCTCGTGCCGCTCTGATGTACGCACGACTGAGCCAAGACCCCAGGTTGGAACCTGGAGGTGCACATCCGCTGCTGCGGGATCGTCCCCAGATTTAAGAATCAGAAACTCGATGGCCGTGATCCCGATGCCGAGCAGCCCTCGGGGATGGGTACCCGGGGGCGCGCCCAGGGTCACGGCAACGACCACGTCGGCGCCCAGTTGGCGGGTAATCGCAATGGGTAGGTTGTTGACCACACCGCCATCAATGAGCAGCCGCCCGTCCGCCTCCACAGGTGGCACGAAACCGGGCACAGAACAACTGGCACGCACAGCCCGCGCCACCGGCCCGGCGTTGATCACCACCGCTTCCGCGGTAGCCAAGTCGGCCGCTACAGCGGCAAAGGGTATCTCGAGTTGGGCAAAGGTCGGGGTGCCAATGGCGTTGACCAGCGTGGTTTCGAGCTTCTCAAAGCTGACAAGCCCGGCACGAGACCATTGCAGTTGAGCCAGATCCCGCCACCGGATCTCGAGGGCCAACTGCGACAGGCGCTCGCTGCCGATCCCGGCGGCGTAGGCCGCTCCCACCAAAGAGCCCACGCTGGATCCAGCGATGCAATCAATAGGGATCTGTTCGGCTTCCAGCACACGGAGCACACCGACGTGGGCCATCCCCCGTACGCCACCGCCACCCAAGGCCAGCCCCAACCGCCTGCGGGGTGGCGCCTGAGGTTGGGCTGGTATGGGCGATACGGCACTGGTCATGATCGATCCCACAAGTCGTCGGCGATCTCTTTCAGACCCAGGCTGACCAGCTTCTCACGGGACGGCCGTCCCGTCCGCCAGTCCCAATCGCGAGCGGCGTAATATTCTTGCAAAAGCTTGTCCACGCGTGGGGTTCGGCCGCGGGAACCGTTGCTCATGGGGATCAGCAGCCGTTCGGGCAATCGGTCGTTGCCGCGCTGGACGCCAAGTCGATTGTTGAAGGCACGCTTGAGGGCGAAAATCCGTTCTCCGGTGCGCTGCCACCACACAATATCCGAAGACCAACCCGTGGCTTCGGACAAGAGCCTGACCAGGACCGGTGCCGTGGGATTGACAAACATGCACATAATGGCGCTGTTATAGAGTGTGCGCCAATCCTGAGCCCGGGCCACGATCTTTGACTTGCCCCGCGTCTTGAACCGGCCACCAGGAAAGATGCCCACCTCGGCCATAGTCAAGCCCATGTCGACAACATACATGTCACCCTGCAGGTGACACGCTCCCCGCGGCGAGGTAGCATAGGTCATGGCCATCCCGGACAAGGCGCGGGGATCGTGGCCCGCTAGCTCAAGCCCATTGACATGCACGGCCAGATCCTCGGCGCCATAGTGGGCTGCGATGCGCTTGCAACCCTCGGCTAGCACGTCGCCAAACCCCTCTCGCCCGGCGATCATCTCCAGCAGCGTGTGGGCCGTCTCGATGTCGCCCCAGTCGAGCCGCATCCCCCCTGTGTCGGCGGTGGTGATAAAGCCACGCTCGTACAATAGGTAGGCCAGCGCAATGGACGACCCGGCGCTAATGGTGTCCATGCCCAGGCAATTGCACAGATGACCGGCATAGGCGACGGCCGGCAGATCATCGACCAGCAACATCGAACCCAGCATGACGACGGTCTCGTATTCCGGTCCGTCGACCACCTCAACCCCGTACGGAGTATCCTTGAGTGTGACCTCTCGCCCACAGGCTACGAGACAACCATAACACGGGACGGGGCGGGTCAGGATCGTTTCCATCATACTGATGCCGCTCAGATTGGTGGCCTCGTCAAAACGGGCCTGGGTCCAATAGCGGTTGGGCATGTTGCCCCACATGATGCTCATGTCGACAAAAGAAGCCGTGCCCATTTGCTGGTACACCTGGCTGGTCACATCGTCCTTAACAATGCGAATGGCTTGTTTCGCCGTCTGACGAAAGGCCGGGGCTTCGGCCAGGGGCACGCGTTGTTTGCCCCGGACGGCAATGGCTTTTAGGTTCTTCGAGCCCATAACCGCCCCCATCCCGGTGCGGCCCGCGGCTCGCCCATGATCATTCATAATGGCCGCGTACAGGACCAGGTTCTCGCCCGCCGGTCCGATGGAGGCCACACGCACTTTGGCATCTTCCAGCTCATCGCGCAAACGATCCTGAGTCTGATACGTATCCAAGCCCCAAAGCTCAGCTGCATCGTGTAGCACTGGAGGCTGGCCGTTCACAATCGACAGCCAGACCGGTTTTTCGGCCCGACCGCGGATGACGATGCCGTCGTAGCCCGCGAACTTGAGCTCGGCCCCCCAGAACCCGCCCGAGTTCGACTCGCCCCAAATGCCGGTCAGAGGGGAAATAGCGCATACCTCATGGCGGCCGCACGAAGGCGCACGGGTGCCAACCAGTGGCCCGGTCATGAACATCAAGGTATTCTCCGGCCCAAGGGGATCGGTATCGGGCCCCAGTTCGTCGTAGAGGTAGCGGGCTGCGTAGCCTGCGCCGCCCACAAAGTCGTGGGCCAGGGCCAGATCCAGGGGCTCGTCCTCCAGCGTACCCCGGGTCAGGTCCACAACCAGCAACTTGCCCATGTATCCGCCCATGCGATGATCCTTTCTGCAAAGTGTGCCACCAGAGGAACAAGCGCGTCACACGAGATCGATGCGGTACCAAAGCACAACAGCCCGGATTATAACACATCAGCCTTCTGCTGGGCAAAGCTCCTCTTGGCCTCGGTCAGGTTGGTAGGCTCGGCCAGAAGGTCCACGGCCGTCATAGCCAGCGCCTGAGCGGCATGGATGAGGCCCTCGTGCCCGGCGGCCGAAACCGCCGCCTCGCGGAACTCGACCGTGTGCCCCCCAATCTCCTCGGGGCCGATAGCAATGTAAGGATGGATGGCCGGCACCACCTGGCTGACGTTGCCAACATCCGAGGACCCCATCCGTTCATCGCCAGTAGCCATCTCCACCTCCAGGCCCAAAGCGAGCAAGTTCTGACGAAACAGGGCCACCAATGTCGGGTTGGGTAGCCGGGCGTCATAGCGAGGCCCGGACTGCCTGAATTCCAGGCGCGCGCCGGTAGCCAGTGCAGCGCCCTCGGCGCACGCTCGTACTTTATCCAAAATCTCGATAGCGTAGGGCGTATCGGCGGCGCGGACGATCCACTCGCCCATGGTGTACTCGGGCACGATATTCGGTGCATCGCCGCCATGCCGGATGATACCATGGATGCGAACGTCGTCGCGTACGTGCTGCCGCAGGGCGTTGATGGCGTTGAAGGTGAGGATCATCGCCTCCAGGGCGTTGATCCCTTCATCCGGTTCCGCGGCAGCATGGGCCGGCTTGCCGTAGAACTCGATCGTCACTGGGATGGCAGTCAGGGCCGAGCGTCCGAGCAGGTTTCGTCCCGAGGGATGGATCATCATCGCCGCCTCCACTTCCGCAAACACGCCGGCGTCGACCATGATCGCCTTGCCGCCGCCCCCCTCCTCGGCCGGTGTGCCGATGACCTGCACCTGGCCCACCAACTCGGGCAACACAGCTTGGAGGGCCAGTCCGGCGCCCACAGCGGCGGTGCCGATGATGTTGTGTCCGCAGGCGTGGCCCAGCCCTTCCAGGGCATCGTACTCAGCCAGTATGGCGATGGTCGGCCCTGGTTCCTTGCCGCGGGCCGTGGCCACGAATGCCGTCTCCAGACCGACCACTCCCCGCTGGACCGAATAGCCACCATCCTCCAGCAGACCGGTGAGCAGCGCCGTAGCCTGGTACTCCTCGAACCCCAGTTCGGGGTGGGCGTGGATCGTATCTGAAACCTTAATCAACGCCGCCCGATGGGCCTCTACCTCATCCACTACTCGTTGTTTGAGTGCGGCGAGCTTGTCCATCTCTCCTCTTACCCTCCTTGCAGCGCCTTCTCCTCTTCAAAGCTCTGCTGCACTTCCAGTAGATTGGCCGGCTCCGCCAACAGGTCCACGGCCGTCATGGCCATGATCTTGGCAGCTTGGATCATCCCCTCGTGGCCCGCCGGTGAGCCCGCTGCCGTGCAAAACTCGGCCGTATGCCCACCCATGTCCTCCGGCCCAATCGAGATGTAGGGATGGATGGATGGCACAACCTGACTCACGTTGCCCATGTCCGAGGAACCCATCCGATCGTCGGGGACCGATAGCTCGATCCCCAGCACCGCCATGTTGGCCTCGGCCAATGCCGAGAATTTGGGGCTCACCAGGTGGTTGTCATAGCGCGGTGCATACTCGCCAAACGCCAGGCGGGCACCGGTTGCGCGGGCTGCCCCCTCGGCACAAGCACGCAATTTCTCCATCACCTGGGTGGCATATGGTGTATCTTTGGCCCGGACATAGAACTTGGCTTGGGTGTATTCGGGCACAATATTCGGCGCGTCGCCACCATGGGTGATCACGCCATGGATGCGCGCATCATTCCGCAGGTGTTGGCGCAGGGCGTTTACACCGTTGTAGGTGAGGATCATCGCCTCCAGGGCGTTGATGCCCTCATCCGGCTTGGCTGCGGCATGGGCCGGCTTGCCATAGAACTCGATCAGGATCTTGTAACTGGTCAACGAAGTACGCCGCGTGAGGTTCTTGCTCGAGGGGTGGACCATCATGGCTGCAGCCACGCCGTCAAAGACGCCCGCATCGACCATGATTCCCTTCCCACCACCGCCCTCTTCGCCCGGCGTGCCAATGACCTGGATCGTGCCGGCCAATTCGGGCAGGACCGTCTGCATCGCCAGGCCGGCCCCCAAAGCTGCTGTCCCGATCAGGTTGTGTCCGCAGGCATGACCCAAGCCCGGCAGGGCATCGTACTCGGCCAAGATCGCCACCGTGGGGCCATCCTTCTGACCATGCATGGTGGCCACAAAGGCGGTGTCCAGGCCGGCCACGCCCCGCTCCACTTGGAATCCATGTTCCTCCAGCGTATCGCCCAGCAGCGCGGCCGATTCGGTCTCCTCAAAAGCCACCTCCGGGTGGGCGTGGATCGTGTCCGCGATGCAGACCAAATCGTCGCGCATGGCGTCTATTGCCGCCGTGACGCGTTCCTTCAGTGTCTGTAACTCGCTCATGCTCCCTCCTGACAATCTCTCATGCAAAGCAGAAGGCAAGCCCACAGGCTTGCCCGATCATGCAAAGCACCATACTCCGGCCGACGTCCATGCCGGCTGTTCGTAGCATTTCTATTCGGCTTGCACGGAATAGAATGTCCCAGGTTGCCAGAATCAACGCAGTGTGTCGACTCTGGAACAATCCGACCAGCTGTCAGCCATCATCCACTTGATGTTATAACTCGGATTCGATGCCGCCCGGCGTGGTGGTGCGGTAGAGAGCGCACCACCACGCTAGGCTACCAACCAAGACGCTAGTCTCCAGCCTCCAGAATCATCTGGACCTCTTTTTCTGGGAAGCGGGGCAACACAGTGGCCCTCACCGGCAGCACAGCCAAGTCGCCGGATTCCAGATCTGCAGGCGCCTTCACGGTAGGGCCTTTGCCACTGGCGGCCGGGTAGATGGCCAGGGGGGTCTCCGGTTCCGCGTAGCGTTGCTGAACCAGAGCCAGCCCCACTTGCTGGCCGCCGACCAGCGTGCAACTCGTCACCCGGCCGACGTACTTGCCCCGCTT
>JASFOV010000326.1:0-5727 GCA_050116355.1 Anaerolineae bacterium | reverse complement strand
CCGCTCCTCGCGGGAGTGCCGGATCAGGTGGCGCAGCAGTGCCAGGCTGCCGCCCCGGGCCCAGTGGATGTCCTCGATGACCAACAGCAATGGGACGTGGCGGCTCACGGCAGCGACAAAGATGCCGAGGTTCTCAAACAGGCGATGTTGCTCGGCCAGGGGATCGTTGAGCGCCGGCGTAGGTTCCACATCTGGATAGCGCAGTCGCAGGGCGGGCGCCAGCGTGAGCAGATCGACCAGCACGAATTCGGGAAGCGCCAGCTCGCCGGCGGCCTCGCCTTGCAGGGCTTGACGCACGATCTGCACAAAGGGCGCGTACGGCACACCACCTTCCGCGTAGCACGCTCCGGTCAGGGCTCGGCCACCCAGGACTTGCACTTGTGTCGCCAACTCGCGCACCAAGCGTGTCTTGCCGATTCCCGACTCGCCGCTGATCAGCAATGCCTGACCCTGACCTGCCAGCGTCCGATTCCAAAGCGCTCGCGCCTGCTCCAGTTCCTCCTCGCGACCCACCAACCGGCCGCGTCGGATGCGTCTTAGCACAAAGATCTCGTCGGGTGGGGTACTACCTTGCTCCAGGAGATCCGGGCGGCTGAGAATCTGCTCTGCCTGGGCCGCCGATGCGGGTCGATCCTGCGGATCCTTGCTTAGCAGACGGACGATCAGGTCATCCAGCGCCGCAGGAATGTCGGCTTCCCGGGCCCGAGGGGGTACGACAGGGGCGTGCAGGTGCTGGGAGATGACGGCCACCGGTTCGTCGGCTGTGAAGGGCAACCGCCCGGTGGTCAGCTCGTAGAGTATTACCCCCAGGGCATACAGATCGGCGCGGCCATCGATCTCCTGCCCCAGTGCGAGCTCTGGCGCCAGGTAAAAGACCGTGCCGGTGATGGCCCCGTCGCTGGTGATGCGCGAGGCCACCGGTCGGGCCAGGCCAAAGTCGCTCAGCTTGACTGTGCCTTCGGCGGTGATGAGAATATTCTCCGGTTTCAGATCGCGGTGCACAATACCATGGCTGTGGGCATGCTCCAGGGCGGCGCATACCTGGCGGCTGATGGCCAGAAGCTCGGCTAGATTGTGGGGACGATAGGTATGCAAGGTCTCGCCTTCGACCAGCTCGCAGACGATGAAGAAGGACCCTTCGCTCTCGCCGGCATCATAGATGCTGGCAATGTGGGGGTGATTGAGTTGGGCCGCGGCTTGGGCCTCATCCAGCAGCCGGGTGCGTCCCTTTTTGCCCAGCGCAGCCGGTGACAGGACCTTGACTGCCACATCCCGCTCTAGCACCAAGTCGTGGGCGTGGTACACCACGCCGCCGCTACCGCGGCCCAGCTCGATATCCAGGCGGTAGCGATCTTTCAGCAAACCTGGCTGTGGGGGAGCGGTGGTCCATTCCGCGGGCTTGGGCGGGTCCTGCTCGTTTTTCAGGGCCGTGTAGAGCTCCGACGTCTGGGCATCAGGAGCCACGTCCAGCTCGTCCCGTAGGAGGCGCCGGCATTCGTCATACTGGCGCATTGCAGCTGTTCGCTGGCCGGACCAGGCGTAGAGGCGCATCAATGCCCGGTGCGCTGGCTCGTGGAGTGGGTCGAGTGCCACCCAGCGCCGGGCGTAGGTGATGGCTACTTCCAACTCCTCGCGGGCGCTGTGCCCGGCCACCAAGCGCTCCAAGGCACTTGTCAGGCCAGCGCGTGCCTCCTCTGCCTGGAAGAACTGCCACTCGTCAAAGCCGGGGCTGTCACGCAGCGTAAACCCCGCCAAGAAATCATCGCGGTAGAGCTCAACCGCTTCCGCGAGGGCCGGTAGGCAGGCGGGACAGACCTGGTCGTTCTCGTGCCCGTGCGTCTCACACTCGGCCAGCTTGGCCTGGAACGCGCCCACATCCGACCAGACCTCCGCGCCGGCGGTCAGGGCTATCGTCTCGCGATCAGCGTCCAGCCAGTCTTGGCCTAAGGCAGTTCGCAGTGCGGATAGGGCATAGCGCAGACCGGCCCGCGCCCGTGACTGGTCCAGTTCCGGCCAAAACATTGTGGCCAGTGTGTCCCGCCGGTGCTCGCGCCCGGTCAGGGCCAGGTAGGTCAAGAGGGCAACCGCTTTGCGCAGCTTGATGGTGACCGGCTGGTTGCCGCACTCGATCTGTGGCGGGCCAAGCAGCGAGAGCCTCAATCCCGACATGCACGAACTCCCTGCGCGCAATAGACGGATCCGGGTCCGAATTCCACGATTTTTCGACGGTTGTGTCTACGGATACTCGACGGTGACCGGCTATACTGGACTCAGTTCATAAGTAGCCAGCGAAAGGAGAGCAAAATGAGTGAGCGAACGAGCACCATCCATCTGTCCATCCCCAAGGGGAGTGTAGCGAAAAGTGTCCTGCAGCGGGTTCCGATCTGGCTCGCGGCCGTGATGGCCCTCATCCTGGCGGCGATCGTCATCTGTACCGCCCTCCTGGTCGCCGGGCCTGCCGTCGAGCGGATGACCGCTGGTACCCCCTCGATCACGACCCACGCGGCCTTCCTGGCTGCCAATCCCGAGGTCCGGGTCTTGACCCGGTACGCCGCCACTGCCCAGGAGTCAGCCCATGCTACGTTCCTGGTCAGAAATCCAGAAGTTCGTCTCTTCCAGCGTCACGCGGCCTCCATGTCCGAAGGGCAAGCTGCCAGCTTCCTGGACCAGAACCCCGAGCTGCGCACCCTGCTGCGCTACAGCCCGCCGGTGCGCCTGACAGTCGCCGAGCGCTTCTTGACGCGCAACCCGGAGGTGCGTCTCTTCCAGCGCCACGCGGCCGCCATGTCCGGAGCGCAAGCCGCCAGCTTCCTGGATCTCAACCCCGAGCTGCGCACCCTGCTGCGCTACAGCCCGCCGGTGCGTCCCAGTGCGGCCGAGCGCTTTCTGATGCGCAACCCGGAGGTGCGTCTCTTCCAGCGCCATGCGGCTGCCAAGGTTGGTGTCGATGTCGAGTTCATGACCCAGAACCCCGAGCTGCGGGTGCTGCTCCGCTACCAAGGTCAGACCGGGGACTAGGCATCGCGCATCTGCCTGCATTCGAGCACAAGGAACGCCCGCCAAGACCAAAGAGCCTGGCGGGCGCCCTTGTGTTCCTCTGTGATGCCAGGACACGCGCGGTGTGCCGTTCTTCCGCGGATTGCGGTTGCAAGAACCTTGTTCCTACTGCAGGTATTGTACCACGTTCCGGGGCGAAAGGCAATAGTCTTTCTTGCTCCACGTATCCGGTGCAACAGGCCATCCGCCTGCTCTGTGCACTCCTAGCACTGGATCAAAGGCACGCAAACAACCTCTAGCCCGGAGCCAACCTATCCTCGACTCCCGCCACCCTGTTGGCTGACACCTGCATCGGCAGGCCATGGCATTGTGAAACGGCAGCCGCCGGCTTGACCCTGGAAGCCGCCATCCTCGTCGGGATCCGGATACACCGCCGCGAAAAGATTCTGTCTGCGAAAAGTTAACCACAAAACCCTTGACAGCCTGGCTGATTCCTGTTATAATGATACATATTATTGGTATTGTAGAATATGCCTGCACCGCTATGCTGATGGTGCACAGGCACCCTTCCTTTACCCAACTTGCACCTCTGGCCGCCTGGCCAACGCTGGCAGATCTTCTCTGCAACACAAATCCCCTGTAAGGAGGGCAAACATGAAGCGCAGTTTTTGGCACATACTGGCCATGGCCTTGACGTTGGTGTTAGGGTTGGAGGGTTTTCTGGTGGCTGCACAGGCGCACGAACCCGAAGACGTGGTCACAGGAGCGCAGCGGGTGATGGTGCTGCGCGTCTACTTTAACGATTATTCCAACACCTCGCGTTACACCCAGACTGAGGTCGAAGGATTCTTTGACCAGTTGGACCAGCTTTGGCAGGACATTTCCTATGGAACCATCAGTATCGACTACCAGGTCTCGGCGCTGTTCCAATTGCCCGACAACCGCAGCGCCTACATCGATGATGGCGGCACGCCGGATACGTGCGCCGAGGACTCGTCCGGCGACTTGTCTTGTGGTGACAAGTTCGGGAAGGTGCTGCTGGATGCTATCGCCGACTCGCCGGGTACACTGGACTGGAACGATCTCGATGCGGTGATGGTCGTCATGGCCGAGACCAGCGCCTCTCAGTTCCACCGGGGGCAGGGCTCGGGCAGCTGCAACCTGCCCATGGGGCCGGATGGCGACATTGCCAACGTCGGTTGTGCTATCTTTAGCGAGAACCCGACCGAGACGGATCTGCAGGTATG
This sequence comes from Anaerolineae bacterium, assembly GCA_050116355.1. Taxonomy (GTDB): domain Bacteria; phylum Chloroflexota; class Anaerolineae; order JAAYZQ01; family JAAYZQ01; genus JASFOV01. The sequence continues at coordinate 1,483 of JASFOV010000326.1, read as the reverse complement.
GGGGCGCTGGGCTCACGAGATCGGCCACGCCTTCCAGCAGGGTGGTCCAGCCCATCCCAGCAACTACAAGAGCGAGTTTGAGCTGATGGATAGCAACTATCCAGGCCAGAGTGGCATCTTTGAGAAGCTGGCCGACATGGCTTTCCCCGGATGGTTGCCCGAGGCCAAGTACCAGACCTTCACGCCGTCGTGCGCAGTTGGCCCGACGCCGTGCACAGGTTTGGGTGGTGGCAGCGCCTTCCTGTGGGCCATGGAGTACGACCCAGCAGGCAAGCCCAACACCCAGGCCGTGCAGGCTTTCATCACCGACAATCTCTACTACCTGATCAGTGTGCGGCGCCGGGTCAATGGCGATGAACTGAATGGCCAGTACCAGGGCGGCGCACCCGGCACCACTGGCATCCCCGACGAGGGTGTGCTCATTGAGCGGGTGGAGGAAGGTGCCGAGCAATGGGTGACGGTCATCGGCAAGGGCGGCGACCGTAACGATCTATGGGATGGCGGTGACACCTACACCAACACCGATGACGGAATTCAAATCATCGTCTTGAGCGTCGACGACGACAATTACGAAGTGTACGTCACCTACGATCAGGAAGCCTCCCTGCAGCCGGACGTGATGCTCATGCCCTGGACCTCACCGCCGGGCGACACGTGGGAGACGACGGACATCTGGATCGACAGTCCGGTCAATGGCTACAATACCTACCGCTACGGTTCCTGGAACGATCTCAGCGGCAATCCGGTACCGCGCGGCAACGGCGACGCGCCAGCCATCGGTCTGGTCAACCGGCTCTACGCTCGTGTGCGCAACATCGGTGGCGCTCCAGCTTCGGATGTGGTCGTCAACTTTGAGATCAACGATCCACCCGGTTTGGGCATCAACGGCGACTTTATCCCGCTGGGGACGGTCACCCAGGCCGACTTTCCCGATCTCGGCACCATCAACCCCGGTGAATTTGTCGACGTGTTCCTCGAATGGACGCCGACCTATGACATCTCTGATGAGGAACTCGAAGACGGGTTTGTCAATCTGCACACGTGCTTGCGGGTCATACTGGACGCCGTGGCCAACGAGACCGTGCTGGGCAACCAGGACGGCGACCGGGAGCAGGAAAATATCTTTTACTTCGAGGTGCCCGATGAGCCCGGAGAAACCGCCTACGATACGGTGATCCATCTCTACAACGAGGATCCTTTCGATACCCAGTACTTCTACCTACAGTACGAGTCGGATCTGCCTGATAACTGGGACTTGGATATTAACGGGGGCGACTTGGTGGTCCAGTTGGCGCCTCAGGAAATGGTTGATGTGCCCGTTCAGATCACAGCTCACATGACGGATGTTGTGTCCTACCCAGCCGGCACGGTCTTTGGCGTCGATGTTGGTGCATCCCGGCTCAACCTCCTGGAGAATGAGCTCGATCCGACGGACCAACACCCCGAGTTTGAGACGCTGGGCGGTGTGCGCGTCGAAACGAGT
>JASFOV010000325.1:0-5734 GCA_050116355.1 Anaerolineae bacterium | reverse complement strand
ATTCCCACCGAAAAGCACACACAAGCGCTCCGGATCCAACCTTGCCCCCCGGGGCTGAACGTGGTACAATGATGGCTGTGGCCGGCCCATCCAGTCTCGAGTCGTCCCCTGACCGGCCGGTTCCCGTTTGACTGGTTGCGAGACCCGGATTTCGGACGATCCACACTGTTTGGTGCCGGGCCCGGCACCCGCGCAGATTCGACCACAGCGCCAGAAGGGCCCTGTTGGGCATAGACCGCTGGCCCAGAGGCATCCGATTCGTAGGGGATAGGAACAGCGTCATGAGCTCCGCCGAGCCGAATCACAGCGTCCGACCCAACGATCCGGCAGCCGAGACTGCGCGGCTCAGCCGCGAGATCCTGGCGCTGCAAGCCGTGGGAGCAGCCATCACCTCCCGCCACGACGTGCAACGGGTTCTACGAACCGTCGCCGGTGAACTGGCCAACTTGCTGGACATGGAGGCCTGCCTGATTTCACGGTGTGACCCCCAGGGCGCCAACCTGCGCTTGCTGGCCAGCCACCTGCCGGCCGGGGACCTGGGCGACAAACTGGCCGTCGACGAGACCGACCGCGGGCGCTTGCCCACGACCCAGCATGTCCTCCGCGAGAAGCGGGCCCTGCACGTGACCCCCCGCCATGCGGACCTCGCCCCGGCCGACCAGGCCTATGTGCAGCGTCTGGGGGCGCGCACGTGGGTCAAGCTGCCCATGCTCTACCAGGACCAGGTGATGGGCCTGGTGGAGATGGTCGACAGCCGGCAGGAACATCCCTCGCCCATACCCGGGATGCCGCTGGCCCAGTTGCTGGCCAACCAGGCCGCCAGCGTCATCGAGAACACCCGTCTCTACGAGGCGCTGCAAAGGCGGGTGGCCGAGGTGACCACCCTGAACCGCATCGGACAGGTGATCACCTCCATCCTGGACCTGGACAAAGCGCTGTCGATCATCGCCGATCACGCCCTCTGGCTCTTGGACGTGGAGCTGACCGCCGTCATCCTCTACGACCAGGACCGCGGCCAGATGTGGTTGGGCGCCGCCTCAGGCCGCAGCGCCGATTGGTTCCGCCACCGGACGTTGGCCCTGGGCCGCGGCATCGCCGGCTGGGTCATCAGCCATGGCGAGCCGCTGATCGTACCCGACGTGGCCCAAGACCCGCGCTTCGATGAACCGCCTGGCGACGCGAGCGGCTTTGCTCCCCGCTCCAGCCTCTGCGTCCCGTTGCGGGCCAGGGGGCAGATCATCGGCGCCATCGAGACGCTCAACAAATACCGCGGTTCCTTTGACCAGGAAGATCTGACCCTGTTGCGCTCCATGGCCGCCTCGGCGGCCATCGCCATCGAAAACGCCCGCCTCTACCAACAAGCCCAGGACCATGCCAGCGGCTTGGAGGCGCTGGTGACCGAACGGACCCGCGAGCTGCGAGCCGAACGGGACCGCACCCAGGCCATCCTCGAAGCGGTGGGCGAAGCCGTCATCGTCACCAACCTGGACGGCGAGATCCAGTATCTCAACCCGGCCGCCGTCGAGCTGACCGGCTATCCCAGCGAAGAGACGCTGGGGCGTACCTCTTTCCAGTGGCCGCACCAGGCCCAAGAGTCGGCCATCCCAGTCGATACCGCGGAAGATGCGCCCTCCCCGCCCGGCACGAAGCGGGCCAACGTGGTCAGCCGCCGCAAAGACGGTAGCTTGTACGACGCGGCCATGACTGTCGCGCCGCTATTCGACTCGGAGCAACCCGAGCGGTTGATCGGATACGTATCGGTGCAGCGGGATATCACGCCCATCATGGAGGCCGAGCGCCTCAAAGACCAGTTCGTCTCCAATGTTTCGCACGAACTCCGCACGCCGCTATCGATCCTGACCCTTGTCAGCGGCAATCTGGACCGGCTCTACGACCGCCTGGACGACGCGCAGCGTCAGAAGATGATCCACGACATCCGCGACCAGGCCGGCGTGCTCACCGATCTGATCGGCGACGTGCTCGAGATCTCGCGCATTGAAAGCGGCCGGGTATCGATGGAGCGCCAACGGGTCGATCTCATGCACCTGGTCGCCGAAGAGACGGAGAAGCAATTGCCGCTGGCCCAGAAAAAGGCCCAACGCATCTCCGTAGTGGGCCAGGGCACGGTCGAGGTGTGGGGCAATCCCGACCAACTGCGCCAGGTGATCCGCAATCTGTTGAACAATGCCATCAAATACACCCCCGATGAAGGTCAAATCTCGTGCGAATGCCGGGTTGTGGAGGCCGGTTCCCGGCCCGGGGCGGGCTGGCCCGGCAGCGCCGATCTGCCCGGCGGCTCATGGGCCGCCCTGCGGGTGGTCGACACCGGCCCGGGCATTAGCCCGGAGGACCTACCGCACCTGTTTGAGCGCTTCTATCGCGTCAAGAACCAGAGCAACATCCCGGGCACAGGGCTGGGCCTGTCCATCACCCAGGAGCTGGTCGAGCTGCACCAGGGCCGGGTCGCCGTCGCATCGACCCTGGACCAAGGCAGCACCTTTGCCGCCTATCTGCCCCTGCTGGAGGAGTAATATGCCGGACGATATGTCCATCCTGGTCGTAGATGACCAGCCCGAGATCCTGGAGAACCTGGCGCTGGTCCTCGAAGCGGAAGGGTACCATGTCGTGACCGCCGCCGACGGGCTTGAGGCGCTCAAAGCCCTGGAAGCCACCGCGGTGGACCTGATCCTGGCCGACATTGCCATGCCGCGTCTCAATGGCTACCAGCTGTACGAACGCGTGCGCGAGAACCCCGAGTGGGTGGCTATCCCCTTCCTCTTTCTGACGGCGCGGGCCATGGACAGCGATATCCGCTACGGCAAGGAATTGGGCGTCGACGATTATCTCACCAAGCCCATCCAGCCGGAAGATCTGCTGGCCGCGGTGAGTGGCCGGCTGCGCCGCGCCCAGCAACTGCTGGAGGCGGCTTCGCAGTTGTCCCGACTCGAGTCTGAGCCCCAGCCCCTGGACCTCGGGCGCTTGCGCATCGATCCCGGCCAGCATCGCGTCTGGATGGATGACCAACCGGTCAAACTCTCCGCCCGAGAGTTCACCCTGCTGGAATACCTCGCCCGGCAACCCAACCAGGTGATCTCTCCCCCGGAGCTGATCCAGGCCACCCACGACCTGGACACCGACCGGGTCGAGGCCGGTTCCCTGTTGCGCCCCTTGATCCGCTCCCTGCGCCGCCGGTTGGGATACGGCGTCGGCGATCCGGGCTGCATCGAAAATGTCCGCGGCGTGGGCTACCGCCTGGTGCCGCCCGGGGTGGGATCGACCTAGCGGGCATCCAATCCCCCCTTCTTGACGTTCAGCCTGGGGAACCATCCCCAGGCCTCTTTTTTGGGTGTCCTTCCCTCCGGCAGCACGCTTCGCACACAAGTGCACCACAACCCACATACAACCACCATAGACCGTTGTCCGCCTGCCTGCTAGAATGGACAGCAGACACGGAACGCCATGTCCAAAGGAGACCTTGATGCCGCAGGAATTGGCCGGTAGGAATCTCGTCACCAGCGATCCAGACAAGGCAGCGCGTGGCTGGCTCGCACCATCGGGCGAAAACAGCCCAGCCTCTGACCTGGCCCCGTCTGAGCTTTCGGTAGACCTGGCCCACGAACTCCGCACTTCCCTCGCCGCTCTGACGCTGTTGAGCGGCAACCTCGATCTGCTCTACGATCGACTGGACGACGTCCGCCGCCGCAAGATGATCCGCGATATGCGCCGGCACATGCACCGCTTGAACACCCTGGTCGGTAACATCCTGGAGTTTGACGAGGACCCGGAGGCGCCCTCCGCCTGATCAGGGTCGCCCCACACGGCGGCCGGAAGGTTCGCACGTTTTCGCACGAAACTGAACCACAACCCCCACACAGGAACCATAGACGCGCCCGGCATTCTCTGTTACGATGGACATACTCCAGGACATAGATGCGTAGAAGGAGGACTCCCTATCATGAAGAGCCGATCTAGAATCACACTGACCCTACTGTTCGTGGCCCTGATGCTGGCCGTGGTGCTGCCAGCCCACACGCTCGCCGTGGATACCGGTGACCAGCGGGTCTTGATCCGCTACGCTGCCACCCAGCGCGGCGCGTTCCCCCAGGCCCTGGAACAGGCGGGCGGCCAGGTTCATCACGTCTTTGAGGAATTGAACGTGGTCGCGGCCAGCCTGCCATCGAGCGCCATCGAAGCCATCCAAGAGAACGCCGCGGTTCTCTCCATCGAAGCCGACCAGCCCCGCTTCGCCGCCGACCAGGTCGTGCCCTACGGCGTCGAGAGTGTCGAGGCGCGCCTGGTATGGGACGCCGACTACGATGGTCTGGTCGACACCGGCGCGCCGACGGGCGCCGGGCGCACGGTATGCATCATCGATTCCGGCGTCGACATCACCCACGAGGACTTTTCCGGGGTGAACTTTGTCGGCGGCTATCCCAGTAACTGGAACACCGACACCTGCGGCCATGGGACCCACGTCGCCGGCACCATCGCCGCCATGAACAACACCACCGGTATCGTCGGCGTGACGCCGGGCGCCGCCTCGCTGTACATCGTCAAAGTCTTTGGCGACAACTGCGACTGGACCTACAGCTCCGACTTGATGGACGCCGCCTTCAAATGCCGCGACGCGGGCGCCGATATCATCAACATGAGTCTCACCGGGTCGCTGGACAACTACTTTGAGGAATATGTCTTCCAGATGCTGTACGACCAGGGTATCCTGTCGATTGCCGCGGCGGGCAACGGCGGCGGCACGGCCTACGGCTACCCCGCCTCCTACGACCCGGTCATCTCCGTCGGCGCCGTCGACGCCAGCAACACTATCGCCGACTTTTCCCGGCAGAACGATCAGGTCGAACTGACCGCGCCCGGCGTGGGCATCCTGAGCACCTACCTGAACGGCGGCTACGTCTATATGAGCGGCACCTCGATGGCCGCGCCCCACGTGTCGGCCGCCGCCGCCGTGGTGTGGAGCGCCGATCCGGACCTGAGCAACGCCGAACTGCGGGGCTTGCTCCAGGAGACCGCCCTCGACCAGGGCGCGCCCGGCCGGGATGTGGCCTACGGCTACGGCGTGATCAGGAGCCGGACCGCCGTCGACCAAGTCATCGTCCCCACCGCCATCGACTTGGCCTCCTTTGCGGCAGAAGCGCAGGACGGCGCCATCCAAGTGACCTGGGAGACGGTCGAAGAGATTGACAACCTGGGCTTTGACCTCTACCGCGCCACATCGCGCGACGGCGCCCGGACCCAGCTCAACGACACCCTGATCCCCAGCCAAGTCGCCCCCGGCAGCCCGACCGGCGCGGTCTACACCTGGCTGGACGAGGATGTCGAGGCCGGCCTCACCTACTATTATTGGCTGGAGGATGTCGACGCCTCGGGCGCCATCACCCGCCACGGTCCGGTGCAGGCCACCCTATCGACGCTCGTCTTTGAAACCGAAGAGGCCTTTGCCATCCGGCGCATCGTGCCCAGCCGTCCGGCCAAGTAGCCGGGCTGTTGTGGGGGATTCTGACAAGCGGTTTTTTCTGGCACCTCGCGCCCAGCCGCGACCGGCAGCGAGGTGCCAGCCTGGTATCTACCGGGATCTGTTGTGGCGCGCGGCCGGCAAGGAGGTAGACGTTGGCGCGGGATTCGTTTACGGTCGAGTCCGAGACTTGCCCGATTTCAGCGACGTGGTATAATAGTGCTGTTCTAAAGCCTGGAGCTCAACGGATGACATCCAGAATCT
>JASFOV010000324.1:0-5750 GCA_050116355.1 Anaerolineae bacterium | reverse complement strand
GCAATTGTCGGGTCAAATTGGCAGCACGCTCGCCCGTCTCCCGGATCCGTCTCACATTCTCCCATCGAACATCATCCGGATTCATCTGCCGCTGTAGAATCCGCGTACTGAGATGGATAATGGTCAGCAGATTGTTAAAGTCGTGGGCAATCCCACCAGCGAAGCGGCCCAACGCCTCCATCTTCTGTGATTGGTAAAATTGCTGTTCCAACTGCACTTCGCGAGTGACATCACGCATGGTGGCCACATAGTTCACAATCTCCCCGGACGGAGTTCGCACCGGAGTGACGGTAACATCCGCGGTGTATTGCGTACCGTCCCCTTTCTCGTTGACCAGACGACCCTGCCACACCTCGCCAGCACGGATGGTCTGCCAGATGTCCAAGCCCAAGCCGGGATCCTGTTGGCTGCTCAACAGGGTCTGCACATTCTGCGCCATCGCCTTTTCCTGGCTGTAGCCGCTAATCTGCTCAAAAGCAGGGTTGACATAGAGCAGTGTACCATCGGTTTCCGCAATAAAGACGGCCTCGGCTGCCTGCTCCAGAGCTGTGCTTAGCCGTCGTTGAACCTCGGCTAGGCGTGTGCGCGCCAGAGCGCTGGAGACCTGCTCCGCTACGCGCCGGGCCAGATCCAATTCCTCGGCAGAAAACGTATGGGCGCGAAAGGAGTTCAGACTGAGGCTACCCACCACTTCGCCCTCAACAAGGAGCGGTAGAGCCAACAGCGACATCACACCTCGGCTGCGAACCGATTCATAGATCGGAGCCATAGACGGATCGCTCTGAGACTCGTCCACGATCAGCCCCGACTTGTGTTGCAGTTGATAGGCAAAGAGAGGATTGGTGGCCAACGGAACAGTCATACCTACCGTGAGTGCGCGTGAATCTGCTGGGGTCAGGCCCAAATCATCTGCTTGATCGCCCCCCGCACTTGGCTGTGGCTTCCAGGACACCGGCTCAAGAGGCAGATAGTCCGTGACCACCAGCGCATCTGTTTTTTCTTGGTTAAAGAGCGCAACGACCGTTTGGGATACACCAAAAGCCAACGAGACCTCTTGGCAAATGGTGTGCAGGATCAGATCCACATCGTAATCCGCCGCCGAGGCAGCGATAACCCGGTTCAGCAGGGCCAGTTCGCGGTTGCGGCGGCGGGCTTCTTCCAAAAGTCTTGCATTTTCCAACGCCGTTGCCGTCTGGTTGGCCAGGGTGGTCAGCGTGAGTTCGTCATCCGGTAGATAGGCCTCACCCGAGAGCTTGGGTCCCACGGTCAAGATACCCACCAGTTCCCCTTTGGCCTTCAGGGGAATGAGGAGTTCGGCGCCAATCCGATCCAAATCTGCTCGCTCTTCGCCCCACAGCGCCTTGAATTGAGGCTGCAGATCCATATCGTATTTGCGCAGCGCCTGACCATGGTTGGACAACCAGGTGACGATGGGATGATCTCGTCGCAAGCGCAGCTCAGGCTCCCCCTCCAGGCCTCGATGAGCCATCAGGCGGAACTCCATGCTCTTCTCCTGCTTGAGGAGGAATACGGCTCGTTCAATGTGCATTGTCGACGTGACTTCGTCCAAGATCATATTGGTTAGATTCGAAAGATCGAGAACGGAGGCCACCGTGTGGCTGAGCCGCTGCAGCATTAGACCAGCATCGTACCTTTCACGGAAGAAAAGCCTATCGACCCAATGTTGAGCCCGATCCCGTAGCGGCTGAGCGACAAGCGCCGCCGTTACAGCCACAACGAGGGAGAGCAAAAAGATCTGTGGACCGGCAAACGCCTGAAAAAGCACAGTGGCCAGATAGATGATCAAAAAATAACCGGCACCAATGATCACGGTCGGGATGGAGTAGAGCAACCCCTTGCGCACAACCAGGGTGATATCGGCCAGCTGGTAGCGGAACACGGCATAGGCCAGCAGAAACGCATTCAGCAGGTTGGCCGCGTGGTCCAGGGGATAGGGTGCAAAGGGATCCACCAGATTGCTCAGCCCGCCAACAAAGACGAGGGAGGCTCCGATCAGTGGATAGCGAATGCGGTTGCGCAACACTGGATCCGAGGCTTGGCGGTGTGCACGCCCCAACCACAGAATGGCAAGCCCCAAAAAAGAAGCGTTAAAGAACGCCATAGCATAAACCAAGGGGGTGACGTCAAACCCAATCAACCCCCCCTCCAGCAGACGGACGTTGCCCATCATCAGGCCGAACGCGTTGGCAAGCTCGAGGATGACTAGCACAACGACCGCCACCCACTGCCAGTTTCGCCAACCTTCGTTCAGGAATACCTGCACAAAACCAAAGAATGCCAGGGGCATTATGATCCCTGCCCCGGTGGTCACTTTGTTCCAGAACACGATCTGATCCGGCTGGAGTCGCATCATGGCCGAGCCCAAGCTCCACGCCGCCATCACGAACAAATAGAGGGAGAACACACGCGATAAGGGGGTCTGAAAGCCACGGCGGATGACCATGACAAGCAGGCTGGCATAGCTCAGCAATGCCAGCAAGGGTGTCAGAGTCAAGAGCCAGAAACCTGTGTCCATCTTTGTCTTTCTTTGAAGCCGGTTAATGAGCTTTCCGTGCGATCGCCTGCGCCCGAATAGGTATCAGGCTGTCCATGGCCCACACCATCTAGACCAGCCCTTATACCTCTGCAACCAGCCTCCCCCCCCGATCGACAAATCGGCCAGACAGACAGCAATCGCCAAGGTTGAGACTTGGCGATTGCTCTTGATTGCCTTGGCAACTTGTCAAACGACCGTGTGGAAGCCCGGCACCAACCAGGCAAGCCGCTGTCTACAGCCACGATCTAGGGGTCTTTACCACTCTCAGCCAAGCTGGTTCAAGCGCTTACATCTCAGACCTATCCCAATTCTACACGAATTAGCGTTTCTGCACAAATTCTGAGACCTGGCGCTTACCAGTCCGATCTGACCCCTTTACGGAGCAGCTATCCCCGCCCATTGCTCACTCGCAAGAGACTGGCAATAACAGCGTCCGGAGCGTTCATGTGCGGTGGTTTCTGATGCGCCAGATCCACTCCGGCCGCCTGTTGTTCCATCATGTAGCGCTGGAACGTGCCAGGGCGCAACAAGGTGACTTCCAGAGGGCGGATGCCCAAAAACTCTTCCACATCCCCATAGAAAGGATTGAGCTTGGCCAGTTCGTTGTGCACCCGCTTCGCCACCTCGTGCTCGGTCGACTGCTCCTTGAGTTCGATGTACAGATGCAGGCCAGCGTGCAAACCAAACAACTCCTTGCGAATGGCCCACTCCTCGATGGACAAATCAGCGTTGGCGATGGCTCTCCACACCAGTTTCTCGTCGATCAGACCGGTGAAGCCAGCCAGATCGATGAGATCATTATCGCGGCCTGCAAACACCATGCTAGGCAGCTCGATCCCGGCCTCTTCATCCCGCAGCGAAACGAACCGTACCAGGTCGTGCATGCGATAGCGCAGGAGGGCGCCACCGTAGAAGTTGGTGATCACGATCTCGTAGCGCTCTCCTGCACGCACCTCATCCAACAGCACCGTCTGGGGTATGTACTTGTTGTCATCGCGCCAGCGGGTCCACTCGGACTCGGGTACGAACTCGTAGAAGCAAACATCGGGCAGGAAGTACAGCCCTTGTCCACTCCAGGCTTGGACAGCCATAACCGCCCCTGCTTCAGTGCAACCGTAGATTTCGCGTGGCTCAACGCCCCAATATTCGATCAATTGTGGCCGGTAGATGTCTGTATCCGTTCCGCTGACAATGACCGCCTTGACCTGCCAAATGTCTTTGGGCAACATTGGCCGTCCCGCCAAACGACTGCGAAGCATACCCTGACCCAGTCTATATAGCACGGCCGGATGTAGCATCGCGGATGATATCCCACCATTCCGTGCCGCGCCATTGGCAAACTCCTCGCCAATCTTGACCAATACCGAGCCAATTGAGCCGATGAAATCAATCCCCGTTCGCAAGCCCATCTGGAAGCTAGCCTGAATGCGCTCGCGAAAGTCCATTTCCTCCATTTCTTCCACGGACGGAACATAGCGCAGATCGAAGGACTCGGATAGGCTCAGTGCTGTGTAACCGCTGATGTAGGGTCGTGAGGCCAAATTCCAGACGAGAATGTTGTTCGGCTCCAGACGCATCTCGCCCCGGTGGCGAGCTTGGGCCAGGATCAGCGCTGTCAGTGCCCCCTCCCCGATTTTGGTGAAGGCGCGGGCGGTGAAAGGAATCCATTTGTAGCGCCCCGATCGACCGGATGTGTGGGCCCAGGCAACGGGTTTCTCAACAAGTACATCCTCCCGCTTATCGTTAAGATAGGGCGCATAGTCCTCATAGGTCGTGAGGCGTACCCGCCGACGGAACTCTGCCACGTTCCGGGGAGGATCCTCCCCTAGCATAGCCCGACCCAGTTCTGAATGACCAACCAACTGCAGCTGCTCTTCCAGTAGCCGGGCCTGGATTTCCATGTACTTTTCGACGTCGAGATCCAGGAAACCGCAGTACCTCCTCCACACCTCATCACGTCGCCCCTGCTTGAGCAATTCTGTTGCTTCCTTCATGTTCTTCCTCCCCAAGAATGTCCGTTTCTACGCCGCGGATCATTCTCTCCCAGCTGTGAGGCCTAGCTTCCTGATACCGCCGCCTGGAACAGCACGGCTGCAGGATACCACGGGCGGCGAGCCCGGTGTTGGGTCAATGTGATCTCGATGAAGCCCAGAGCTGACAGAGCCTTGTACCACTCCCCAATGGTGCGCAAGTTCCAGATAGCCTCCAACTCCAAGTGCCCCCGGGTGCCATCAAGAACCCGCTGCCCCAAGAGCGCAAGGTTCCGGATCAAAGAGTCCATCCCCGCTCTTCGCCAATAGTCTGGCGCCACTGCGTCCGCCAGAAGGAGACGTCCGCCTGCCTTGAGCACCCGTTTCAATTCAGATAGCAGTTGGGACACATCCATGTGATGTGTCCCAAAACCACAGATGGCTGCATCAAAACTGCCCTCTGCAAAGGGGATACTCATAGCCGACGCACATACGAGATGTATCGATGCGAACGACGGAGCACTCAAAGCCCGGTCGCGCGCCTGATGAAGCATACCCGGCGTAATGTCCAATCCGACGAGCCTGCCCCGGGGACCGACTTCTCTCTGAAACATGCGCGGGATCAACGCCGTGCCCGTCGCTACATCGAGTACGGCGTCTCCTTGTTGCACGGCGCCGGTCGCCATGAGACCGGAGACGAATTCATGATACTTCAATCCCCACAGCGACCCAAGCTCGCGGTCCATTGTGGCTTCGTAGTCTGAAGCTAGCTCCGCAAAGACCTCGGTCACATCGTCATTACGGGTCATACTCCCAAAATCTCCGATTGTGATGGGCCGGGTCCACACACATTCTACCGTCCTAAGATAAGCCACCATATTTCTGCACGCTCACCACCGGGTCGCCCGTTCTCGCAGGTGAGCGCCAACCCAATCCCCTACTAGCCTGTGCACTACGAGCCCTTACACATCAATACTTGCTGATACAATCGCTATCTATTTACTACTCACATTATACCACAATATATAGTATTTTGCAAGTCTTTTCACACTAGTCCTAGTGCTATAGTAACTTGTGCCAGGAGATAGTAGGATGCACCTTTATGCCAAGATGCCACGCGCGGCTTTGCTGGAAGTCAGATTCCATGCAGGATCGTTTTTGCAGGAAGGGGGGTCAGAACCTGGATTCAGTGTGGGAACAGACAACGACTCGACAGAAAACGC
>JASFOV010000323.1:0-5753 GCA_050116355.1 Anaerolineae bacterium | reverse complement strand
AAAACGCCGCTCCTGCCGCCACCACCAGCCCGCGCCGGCCAGGCTGATGAGCAATCCCCACCAGCCGAATTGCTCGCCCAGCAGCAGCGCCCAGCTGCCTAGGCGGTTCAGGTACTGGTCGGGTGCCAGTCCGAAGGCGAAAGCCTGGTACTGCTCGGCAGTGACCACCCATAGAAACCCCTTCCAGGTTTGGGGGTTGCCCCAATTGACGGGTGGGTAGTGGCGGGCGGCCAATGGTAAGTAGACATAAATGAAAAGGCCGGCGAGGAACAGGCCAGCCGCGGGCAGCAGGACCGTGGGGTGGAACCAGCGCCGGCGCTGGGGCCAGAGTAATACCAAAGCGGCCGGCGCGAAAAAGACGATGGTCAGATGGTTGCCCAAGCCCAAGCCCAGCAACAAGCCGGCCAGCCAGAGATTGGCGTCGCGCCCACCCGACTGCCAGCGCAGCAGCAGCCACAGCAGCAGGGCGGCGATGAACGTCAGTAGGGTATAGACCTCACTGATGACCGCCTGGGACCAGAGCAAAGCCGAAAAGCCAAAGGTCAGGCCTGTGGCAGCCGAGATAGCGAGGCGGTGTGGTTCCTTGGGATAGAGTCGCTGCGCGATGAGGCAGACCAGTCCGGCTGCGCCTGCAGCGCTGACCGCTGAGAGCAGGTTCACCCGGTAGGCGATGGTCGGGCCGATGGGCAAGCGGGCAAAGAGCGCGGCCAAGAGGGTGTAGAAGGGGTAGCCGGTTGGATGGGGCACACCCCAGGTCCAGGCTGCGGTGATCAGATCCCCACCGTCCGTCCCGGCGTGTTCAAAGGTGAGACCGGGCGCCAGCGTCAGCAGATAGACGATCAGGGTTGCGGCGCTAACTCCGAGTGCCAGCCACCGGCCTCTGGGGCTCAGTGCCTCTTCAACGCGTGGTGGAAAGGTCTTGGCGATGGCTGCCTCCGGCCGGTGCCCGCTGCCGGCAGTTCAATTGGAACCCCTGCGTTCAGCGACCCGGTGACTAGCGGCGGATCAGGGGCAAGTAGCTGCGAATGTGGGTCACGAGGAGTTGGGCGGAGCGGACGTTGTTGTATGGATTGCAATCGTCCAGGATCCCCTCGGGGTCGGCGCGAACCACCACCTGGTGCTTGGCGCCCAGCGCCAGGTCCGGCCACTTCACTGCCACGCTGTGCTTGGCGCCCGGCTGTAGGGTGGGAATGGTGACCTCTCCCGCCAGCTCACCATCTCGCTCGAATCGTATCAGCGTATTCTGGGCCGGGCTGGCGCCGGTATTGATGACCAAAGCGGTGACCGTCACGGTCACCGGATCGCCGCCCTCCGGTTCCGGCAGCGACAGGCCGAGGGCCTCGATCTGGACGTCGACCGTCCCATTGTAGGGCTGGGTCAACGGGGCTGTATAGGCTGCGAAATCCTGGCCCAGGGCGGTGATGGCCTTGGTGGTGGGATCGAAAAGGTGGTTCCAGCTGGTCCAGCCCTCAAAGGCCGGGTCGTTCAGGCTGTACCAGGCCCAAGCCTGCACCAAGCGGTTGCCGTCTGGCGCATAGCCCGTCTCGGGATCGGTTGCGGTGCGCAGCCAGTCGAAGGTGGCCAGCATGAAGGTCCGCACGCGATCATAGTCGTACAAATAGATCTCGGGCATCAGAATGCCGAATTCGGTGATGATCAGCGGCCGGTCGCGGTACCCGCGATCCCTCATCCAGGCGCGCATGGCGACGATGTGGCCGGTCCATAGTTCCAGGTTGTCGTGCGTCGTGAGGTCATAGGGGGGCTCGTCGTCTTCGTCCATCGCCAGTGCGGGGTCGGTGCCCGGTGGGATCCCGCCGCCCCAGCCCTCGCCCTCACGCAAGACGTAGTTGTGGATGTTCCACACATCGATGGGCATCGGGGCGCCATCATTCTGACTGCGGTAGGCGTCCAGGATCAGGTCCAGGTATTGCAGGCGGATGGGCGTAGGCTGTACCACACCGCCGGTGCCGATCAGGCTAGACGGGTCATGGGCTTTGATGAAGGTGTAGAACGCGTGATACAGCTCCGCGTATCGGTCAGCGGGAATCAGGTCTTGACGGTCAGGCTCGTTGCCAATCATCCACCAGTTGCCCGGATTGAGGTCGATCATGATCTCGAGCTGGTCCCAAGTGGGGCAAGTGGAACAGGCCCTGTCGGCGAATGGTCCGTCAGGCGAGAGGCGGATGGTCTGGACGTACGCCATTCCGCCGGGCCGCTCGGGGGCGGGGATCGTACCGAAATTGTGGTACCAGCCCGCTTGTAGGGGGTCCACGTCGTAGCCGGCGATGGTCCACCCTCTCAGTCCAAACCCAAAGCGGTTGCTCTCCGAACAGATGCCGGGCAGCGGTGAAGCGGCCGCCTGTAGGGCAGGGCGTGGGGGGGCGGCGTCACCGGCCGCCGCATAGCTGCCTGCAGCCGGAGTCATGAGGCTGCCCGCCATCAAGCTCCCCAGGAGCACGATGGCGAGCAGCCTCACAATGAGGTGGGATCGGGACAAGCGCTAGCTCCTGCTACGGCGCCGAGCCCTGATCTGCAGGCCGGCATAGCTTGCCAAGCCCGTGGCGGCTGTGCCCAGAAGGATCAGGGTCGAAGCCTCGGGAACGACCGGGGTGCAGGGCTGGATGACGACGGGCCGGTCGGTGCAGATCTCACCCTGGGGTGCGCCGGTGGCGTCGGTGTACTCGACACAGGCGGTGTTCTCCAGGATGTTGCTGGACGGGTAGCCCAGGACCGTAGTCACGACGGTGATGGTAATGACATCACCAGGGGCTAGGGTAATGCCACCGTCAACCACGAGTGTGTTGCCGGTTACGGTCACCGTGCCGACACCGGCCGGGGCCACCGTCGCACCCTCGATGCGCAGATTGGGATCGAAGTTGTCGATGACCCGCACATTGTACCAGGTCGCCTGGTTCGGCGTCCCGTCGGAGTTGTGAGAGGGGTTGGTGACTACAATCGTATATGTCACTCGATCGCCAACGTCCCCACACGTCTCGCCGAACTTTGTGATCTGGGGTGGAAGGAAGGTTGGGGGTTGATCTTGTGCCGCTGCGGTTCCACCCACCGCGATCAACAGAGCCAACATCACTAGCCACGTCGCTACGGTCAGTCTGCCAATTCTCCTCATGTTCTCCCTCCTAATTCGATCTGTCAATGAATTCATCCAGAATATATAGCCAGGATTCGGGCCCGGTC
Organism: Anaerolineae bacterium; assembly: GCA_050116355.1. GTDB lineage: Bacteria > Chloroflexota > Anaerolineae > JAAYZQ01 > JAAYZQ01 > JASFOV01. The sequence continues at coordinate 2,558 of JASFOV010000323.1, read as the reverse complement.
AAGCTCATGTCGAGCACTTGGCCTCCTTCCGCCACTAGAGGCTGGTTACATACCAAGCTCGCAAACAAGGACGGACATCGTCTGTTTCAGCTATCGATCTGCTCATCCCCAAGCTGGTGGCCATAGCCTTTCCTGAGGCTGTCCCACTCGATCCCCTCGATGGCTACACTGGCGGTTCCCAGGACAGCCGGCGGCGCATAGACTACTATGTGCAGAACCAGCCCAAAGGCAAGTGCTGGCTCAGGTTCAACCCCGGCCGCCGTCAAGGCCAACACACAGGCATATTCAAAGATCCCCACCTGCGCCGGAATCGCTGGCAAGAAATTGGCCACATACACGGTCACCAGCACAAGCCACGCACTCCAGCTTGGTGCGGCAATATCCAAGGCGGCCAGTATCGCATAGTTCGTCAGCACCGCCAAGACCCAGACAGCGGCCGACCAGAGCAGCGCCTGCAGGGCGTCTGCCGGACTGCGCAACAAGCTCAGGCCCTGGGCCAATGCGGCCAACCATTCCTGAAGACGATTGCGAGCTGGTTTGGGCATCCATTGTGTAGCCCACTCAAATAGGTTCCGGGCCGGCTCTCTGCGCTGGGCGGCAAGGACCATGATCGCTAGTCCGGAGCCGGTGACCGCCGCCAAGACCAGCATCGGCCCGCGCAGCACAGCTGGCAACGGCGCGGCAGAGGCCAGGACAAGCAGCAGTGCCAGCCCCATGCTCGCGTCGAGAGCCTTTTCCACAACGATAGTGCCCAGCACAGCCAGGGCGCCCCCTGTGGCGTTGGGACCCAGGATCACCGCCCGCAAGGCATCCCCCAACCGGGCCGGCAGAAAGCTGTTGGCCAATTGCCCAATCAGCAACACGCGCAGCAGCCGCATTCTCCCTACTTCTAGGGCGGTGGAGCGCAGCAGAACGTGCCAGCGGGCCACCTTGGCCAGGGTCGTGGCCAAGACCGTACTCAGGGCCACCAGCAACAGCGCCATGCTCGACGAGGCCAGGATCTGCTGTACGGCAGCCCACTGAATGCCCCGGATGCTGAGCCAACAGGCCACACCTGCCACGAGCAGCGCAATTCCCCAACGGGAGGCGCGTCTCCACTTCTTGCGGCGGGCTCCGCCTGCTGAAAGAATCTGTTTCATCTGTTGTTAAGCTGCAATCGCTGCACTTCTGTCCTCCCATGGGTCCTGGCTCGGCAGCTCGAGCCGGGGAGAGGAGTCTGGCGGTCGTTGTTCCACCCGGTGCGTATCGCCGTGTGGCTGTTTTCTGGTTCCAAAGTACCGAGATCGCCTCTATCCAAGCCGGCAGTCGCTGGACCGGCTCAGAATTGAAGGTCCTGAATGAACTGGCGGCATTATACCACGAACGCAAGGTTTTGCCAAATTCCATGGATCTCAGCCAGACTGCTCTGCGGCAAGGTCCGTCCTACAGCAGCGGCTCGCCGCCCCGCGTCTGGACGGTGCGCTTGCTGCCTGCTCGCTTTTCGAGTATAATGCAGCGGTAAATTCGTGGTAGAATAGGGTTTCACTCTTTATGTTGCTTCCAAGGCACGCCGCCTCATCATTATCATGAATAGCACAGGAGCCAGGCACCTGATCCCATCTAGGCAAGCCAACCTGGGACGGATCCTGCTGCTGGTTCTGCTTCTGACTTGGGGGCCAGGGGCATGCGGCGAACCCGAGCCCATCTATGTGAAGCTCATGGCTGATGGCCAGGAGCAGATCTTGGAGATTACCGGCGGACCGGTCACGGTACGCGATATCTTGGAACACATGGAGATAGATCTCGGTCCACTGGATCGCGTCGAGCCGGATCTCTATGTGGAAGCCACGGATGGCTTGGACGTGGTTGTGACGCGGGTTGAGGAGGCCTTTGAAACAGAACGCCAGGTACTCCCCTTTGTCCGGGAGACGGTGCGCAGCGAGGCAGTGCCGGAAGGGCAGCTTCGCCTGCTGCAACCTGGGCTCAATGGCGAGGAGGAGATCACGTACAAGGTCACCCTGGAGGACGGAGTCGAGGTAGCGCGGGAGGAGGTGCGGCGCGAGGTCGTGGTTGACCCCGTAAAGGAGATCGTTCTGGTTGGGGTCCAGGGCGAGTTGGCTGCGGTGCCCGTAACCGGCACCATCGTCTATCTCTCGGGCGGCAATGCCTGGCTGGTGCGCGAATCCACCGATCTGCGCCGGAACATCACTGGCTCCGGCGACCTGGATGGCCGCGTATTTGCACTATCCAATGACGGCGCCTACTTGGTCTTTACGCGTGGGATGCAAGGCGACGTGGACACGGCACTGAACTCGCTGTGGCTAGCCCGGACTTCATTGGTCGGCGAGGAACCGCAGTATTTGGGCATCACGGGGGTTATTTGGGCCGGGTGGGCACCCGATGGACGGCGTGTGGCCTATTCAACGGCCGAGCGCAGCGGGGGCGTTCCGGGGTGGAAGGCCAACAACGACCTCTGGCTGATCACCTTTCCTGAAGAAGATGGAGAGGGTGAGATTGTCATTGAACAGTTGCTTGAGGCCACGGCCGAGATCCCCTACGCCTGGTGGGGACGGACCTAC
>JASFOV010000322.1:0-5766 GCA_050116355.1 Anaerolineae bacterium | reverse complement strand
GGACGCAGAAGCGCCGGCGGAGCCGGAAGCCGATGCTGAAGCGCCGGCGGAAGCAGAAGCCGAGGCCGAAGCAGAGGCAGAAGCAGAACAGGCTGAAGCCGATGCGGAGGCAGACGCGGATGCCGGAGCAGAGCCGGAGACCAGCGAGCTGGTAGAGGCCGTGGCTCAGGCGGTGGAGGAGGTCCCCACTCGAACGGTCGCTGAACCGATGCTGGCCGCAATGGCCGATATCGAGATTCCAGAGGCAGCCGGGTCAGAGGAAGGAGAATCGCCGGCTGTAGAAGAGGCTGAAGACGTGATAGTCGCTGAGGGGTCGGACGTAGAAACTGCGGAACAGGCGCCCACGGCGGGCGACGAGCCCGAACAAGATTCGTAAAGCGTGGAGGAAACCCGGAAACCATCTGCTGCAGAGATCCAGGAACCTGGAGCGCCGGACGGGGAGCCCCTCGATGAACGGGCCACCAGCGCCGGGGCGTAATCTGCCATGGAGAGGGAAGGGTACCATGACATCAGCGACGACAGATCTAAAAGCACGGCTTCAGCAGGAATTGGATGAGGCACGGGCCGAGATTGCCCGTTTGGAAGAACGCTTGGAAGGCAAGGGAGATTACGGGCTGGGCAAAGGCGATCCGAGCATCTACGAGTGGGAGATGTGTCTGGCTCTCAAACAGCGGGCAGAGAACAAGGCCCGCTCCCTTGAAGTCGCTTTGCGCAAAGCGGACGAAGGCGATTATGGCATTTGTGAGGTTTGTGGTTCGCGGATCGATCCCGCGCGCCTGGCCATCCTGCCGGAAACCAAGAGATGCATCAACTGCGCTCAGAGGCGGTAGCCCCGAGCATTGGTAGCAGTGGCAAGCCAGAAACGTCGCCTGGGCCGGACAGTCCAGGCGCGTTTTTCATTTGTCTCGCTCTTGAACTCATTTGCCAAGAGGCTCGTTTTCTCGTACACTAGGGCCCGCCGCGCAGGTCACTCGAACCAGATCTGAAACAGCGGACCAGGGAGCGCTGTGCCTGTGGTCCGTTTCTATGAGGCTGGCATCTGACCTAGATTCCGAACGAGGAGTACACAACGATGAACACGTCTGTTCCCATTCCGGAGCGTATCAAGCACCTGACGGACCTGGCCGACAACCTGTGGTGGAGCTGGCGTCCCCCGGCCCGTAACTTGTTCAAGGCCATCAACTATCCTCTGTGGAAGAGCACCCGGCACAATCCAGTGCGCATGTTGCAACTCGTGCGTCCCGAGCGGCTGGAGGCGGTGGCCCGCGATGCGGATTTTGTGGCGCAGTACGACCGGGTCTGGGCAGACTTTCAAGCCGACCTGCACGACGGGCACTTGTGGTTCTGCCAGGAGCATCCCGAGGCCTGCCAGAACCCTGTGGCCTATTTCTCCGCCGAGTTTGGCTTGCATGGCTCGCTGCCTATCTACTCGGGAGGGTTGGGTGTACTCTCGGGCGATCACTGCAAAGAGGTCAGTGATCTGGGCCTGCCCTTTGTCGGAGTGGGCTTTATCTATCCCCAAGGTTACTTCCGGCAGCGCATCCCGCCCGATGGCTGGCAGGAGGCCATCTACGACACCCTGAACTTTGACCAGGTCCCGATCCGGCCGGTGCTGGATGGCCAGGGCAACCGGTTGATGCTGCAGGTGACCCTGCGCGGTGTGCCGGTCCACGTCCAGATCTGGCAGGTGCGGGCGGGCCGGGTCAACCTGTACCTGATGGATACCAACGTCGAGCAGAACGCCCCCTGGGATCGTGATCTGTCGGCGCGGCTCTATGGCGGCGACCAGGAGACGCGCATCCGCCAGGAAATGGTGTTGGGCTTGGGCGGTGTCCGGTTGCTGCGCGCGCTGGGTATCGAGCCATCGGCCTGGCACATGAACGAAGGCCATTCGGCGTTCCTGGTGCTGGAGCGCCTGCGAGAGTTGGTTCATGCCGGGCACTCGTTCGACCAGGCCCGGGACGCCGTGCGCGGCTCGACCGTCTTTACCACGCATACCCCGGTGCCGGCCGGGCATGATGCCTTTCCCTATCACCTGATGGACGAGTATTTCGGTCGCTTCTGGCAGCAGGTGGGCATCAGCCGCCAGGAGTTCTTGGGCCTGGGCGAGTATCACGGTCGCTTCAACATGACAGTGCTCGCCCTGCGGCTGTCGGGCCGGACCAATGGCGTCAGCCAGCTGCACGGTCAGGTTTCGCGGCAGATGTGGCAACCCGTGTGGCCCGACCGCCCTGTGGACGAGGTGCCCATCCGGGCCATTACCAACGGGGTCCACGTGCCCAGCTGGATCTCGACCACGCTCAAAGCGCTCTTTGCCGAGTACGTTGATCAAGAATGGGTAGAGCGCCACGATGATCCCGAGCTGTGGGCGCGTCTGGCCGAAATCCCCGACCCCGTGCTGTGGCAGGCTCACCAGCAGCTCAAGAACAAGCTGTTGGCCTTTGTCGATGCGCGCATCCGGATGAGGTGGCGTGGGGGGCAGATGCAGGCCGGTCAGGTGCTGGCCTCCGGCGCGCTCCTCGATCCCGAAGCGCTGACCATTGGCTTTGCCCGGCGCTTTGCCACCTACAAGCGGGCCACCCTCATCTTCCGCGATGTGCGTCGCCTCCAACGGATCCTGAATGCCGAGCAACGGCCGGTGCAGCTCATCTTTGCCGGCAAAGCCCATCCGGCCGATGGCGGCGGCAAACAGTTCATCCAAGAGGTCTACCAGTACGCCCAAGAACCCGACTTTGGCGGGCGGGTCGCTTTCCTGGAGGACTATGACTTGCACATGGCCCGTTTCCTGGTGCAGGGGGTGGATGTGTGGTTGAACAATCCGCGGCGGCCCAACGAGGCCAGTGGTACCAGCGGCATGAAGGCGGCCATGAACGGCGTCCCGAATCTCAGTGTTCTGGATGGCTGGTGGCCGGAAGTGTACCATCCGGCGCAGGACGGGCGACCGGCCAATGGTTGGGCGTTTGGCGAGGTCGAGTACGGCGATTGGGAGACCCAAGATGAGGTGGACAGCCAGGCCCTGTACCGCATTTTGGAGGAAGAGGTGGTCCCGCTCTACTACGATCGCGATGCAACCGGCATCCCCCGCGGCTGGATCGCGGTGATGAAGGAATCGATGCGCAGCAGCATGGCCGCCTTTTCCATGCGGCGCATGATCAAAGAGTATATCGCCCAGATGTACCTGCCCGCCATGCAATAGCGACGGACTGGCGACCAGCCAAGAACCCCGGTGCCCTGCGCCCGGGGTTCTTTTGTTAGTGGCAATCATCCACCGTCGAGAAAATCAGGCCCAATCCGAAGCAGCCGCACTGTTTTGACGAAAGGGAATGGCTATGCTATACTCATTGTATCCAACCGTTCACAAGGGGGCGTCTTTCTATGGCAGAAAGAGCGGAGATGACCAAGATCCTCGTGACCGGCGCGGTCGGTCAGATCGGCTCCGAGCTTACCGTCGCGCTGCGCGAGCGCTATGGCGCTGAGAATGTTGTGGCCACCGGCCATAGGACCAAGCCAAGCCAGGTTCTATGCGAAGGTGGCCCTTTTGAATTCATCGATGTGACGCACCGCGAGACCCTGGAAGCGGTGGTGGACAAGTACCAGATCGACACCATCTACCACATGGCCGCCGTTCTGTCGGCTGTGGGCGAGGAGAGACCCTTGCTGGCCTGGAACGTCAATGTCAATGGCCTGCACAACATCCTCGAGATCGCCAGGCAAGGGCAGCTGGTGCGCGTCTTTTGCCCCAGCTCCATCGCCGTGTTTGGACCGGACACCCCCCGCCACAACACCCCTCAGGAGACCATTCTGCGCCCGACGACGATGTATGGCGTCACCAAGGTCAGCGGTGAGCTGTTGTGTGACTATTATGTGCGTCGCTTTGGCGTGGACGTGCGCGGCGTGCGTTATCCGGGCATCATCAGCAGCGAGACCCTGCCCGGTGGCGGTACGACCGATTACGCGGTGGCCATCTACTACGAGGCTATCGCCAACAAGCGCTACACCTGCTTTGTGCGCGCCGACACGGTGTTGCCCATGATGTACATGCCGGACTGCATCCAGGGCACCATGGACCTGATGGAAGCCGATTTCGATAGATTGGCGCACCATGCCGATTTCAACCTGACAGCCATGAGCTTCTCGGCCGGGGAGCTGGCCGCCGAGATCAAGAAACACATCCCCGACTTTGAGTGTACGTTCCAACCTGACGAGCGGCAGGAGATCGCCGATTCGTGGCCACGCTCCATCGACGACAGCGCCGCCCGCGAGGAGTGGGGCTGGCGGCCGGTCTATGATCTGGCGGCCATGACCGCCGACATGCTCGACAAGCTGGCCCAGCGCCACGCCGCCGGCCGGTTGTATCCGGGCCATGACGTGGCCTGTCAAGAATGATCAGTAATGAGTAAAAAGGAGTAAACCATGTCAGACAAGTTCGAGTTTATTCGCCAGGAGGTAGCCGGCCTGCGAGAGTCAGGGTTGTTCATCAATCTGCGCGTCATGGGTTCGCCGGCCGACGCGTGGATGGTGGTCGATGGCAAGAAGGTCCTCAACTTTTGCACCAACAACTATCTGGGCCTGGCCAATCACCCGCGCATGAAAGAGGCAGCGGTTCAAGCCATTGAGGAGTGGGGCGTGGGTCCGGCCGCGGTGCGATCCATCGCCGGGACGCAGGGCCTGCACGTGGAGCTGGAGCGGCGCCTGGCGCAGTTCAAAGGCGTAGAGGATGCCCTCTACGTCCAGAGCGGTTTCTGCGCCAACCAGGCCGCCATCGCGCCGCTGGTGGGCCGCAACAAAGCCGCGGGCGAGCAGGACGTCATCTTTTCCGACCGCCTGAACCACGCCAGCATCATCGACGGCGCCCGCCTGTCGGGGGCCAAGATCGTCGTCTACGAGCACTGTGACGCCCGGGACGCCGAAAAACAGATCAAGGAGAACCTACACAAGTTCCGCCGTGGCCTGCTGGTGACCGATGGGGTGTTCAGCATGGACGGCGACATCGCCCCGCTGGACGAGCTGTACGAGGTCGCGGAGCGCTATGGCGTCATGACCATGGTCGATGACGCCCATGGCGAGGGCGTGCTGGGCGGCGGCAAGGGCATCGTGCACCACTTTGACCTCCAGGGCAAGTTCGACGTCGAGATCGGCACCCTGAGCAAAGCCTTTGGCGTGGTCGGCGGCGTCATCGCTGGCAAGCAGGTCGTCGTCGACTATTTGCGGCAGAGGGCGCGCCCCTTCCTCTTTTCCAGCGCGGTGACCCCCGCTGATACAGCCGCCTGCCTGGCCGCTGTGGATCTGCTGGAGGAGAGCTCCGACTTGGTGGACAAGCTGTGGGCCAACACCGCTTACTTCAAGGCGGCCATGGCCGAACTGGGCTTCGATACCGGTCGTAGCCAGACGCCCATCGTACCGGTCATGCTCGGCGAGGCGCCCTTGGCCAAAGAGTTCTCGCGCAAACTCTTTGAGAACGGCGTGTTTGCCATGGCCCTCGGCTTCCCGACGGTGCCCCGTGGCCTGGCCCGCATCCGGGTCATGAACACCGCCGCCCACACCCAGGAGGACTTGGACGCGGGATTGGCTGCCTTTGAAAAAGTGGGTCGTGAGCTAGGCGTGATCTAGACGTGATCTAGACGTGATCTAGGGCTCGGCCAGGGATAGCAGTTCACCCGTTTTCAGCAACCAGTTGCCGACTGAGCGCGAGCCAATGGCTCTCTTTAGCGTTCACGAGGGCGCGGTGTAGCTTCCTGGGCTGAAGTATCATCCGTGCAATGTCTC
>JASFOV010000321.1:0-5799 GCA_050116355.1 Anaerolineae bacterium | reverse complement strand
CGGGGGGATGACCTGGACGACGGCAACCGACCCGGAAACAGGGGTCTACGGCTACTGGCTGGATGCGGGGGACTACCAGCTCACCGCCAGCGCCCCCGGATACATCTCCGTTACGGTCCCGGTTCAGGTTGCAGCAGGACAAACGACGACCCAGGACCTGGTACTGCTCTTGCTGGCACCCGAGATCGAGTTGGCACCTTCCGGTCTCGAGCGAGCCTTGGAGATCGCCGGAATCGCAACAGACACCTTGACCATTTCCAATACAGGATGTCTCTTGCTCACCTTTTCATTGAGCCACCAAGATACACCCAACGCTACCATAGAGACAGGAGGGGCCTCATGGTTGGCGACCGATCCGAGCAATGGGTCCGTCGCGCCGGGCGAGGCGATCGATGTCGAGGTGGCCTTTGATGCAGCAGTGGTGCCGGAACCAGGTACCTACCGGGCGGATCTGGACGTTCGCAGCAACGATCCCTTAGCGCCTGAGATCATGGTTCCGGTGACCATGACAGTGTTGCCAGGGCCAGAGTTGGGTAGGCTCGAGGGCACGGTCCTGGGGCTGGGCTATTGCGATGCTGAACCTTCTCCGGTAGAGGCGGAGGTGACTGTCCAGTCGGCTGCGGGTATGTCCAAAACGTTGAGTAGCGCGGCGGACACGGGAAGGTATGCCAGTTGGCTGCCAGCCGGTACGTACACAGTAACTGCCCTCGCCGTCCAGCATCAGAGTGCGCAAGCGGCAGTGGTGATTTCAGCCGGGATGACCGAAACACTGGACCTACGCCTGCGCTGGCACAACTCGTGTATGGATCTGGCGCCGCTGTCTGTTTCGCTCGACTTGGCGCCGGGTACGAGGTATACGGAGACGCTCTTACTAGCCAACTCTGGCGCGGGCGATCTGGTGTGGCAGTTGCGGGAGACGGTGGATGCATCTGCATTGAACATGATGGCCCCCCTCGCGGACGGGTCGCGCCAGCCCAGCATCGAAGAGGCTGTTGTGCTCCGAGAAGGCTTTGATGGTGGCGAGGTGCCACCCCCGGGTTGGGATCTGATCCAGACCAATGCGCGTCAGACGTGGGAGCTGGCATTTGATTTCGCCCATGAAGGGGATCACTCCGCCTTCTGCGACTACGATGATTTATTTGGCCAGCAGGATGAGGTGTTGCTGAGCCCGGCGCTGGCTCTGGAATCGGGGGTCTTGGGTTTCTGGTCCTCGGGCGACTTGTATTGGTGCCGTGATACCCTTGATCACTGCGATCTGAACGTATGGCTTGTCCTCGGCGACTGGGATGGTGGCCTGAACGATGATGTCTATGTGGGACGGGCCGATGACGATTGGGAGCACTCTGGTCAGTGGTCCTTCAGCAGATTCGACCTGGATCCGTTCCTGCCGGGTGGCCCGGTGCGCGTCGGGTTCCAGTACTATGGTCGAGATGGAGAACGGATCGGGTTGGATTCCGTCCTGCTGGAAGGCGTGGAACCCGGGACCTGGCAGGATGTGCCGTGGGTCTCTGTTGCACCGCCAAGTGGTACGGCGCCCGCTGATGGGTTGGACAGTGTGGGTGTGCACTTTGATGCCACCGATCTGGCGGTGGGCGCGTGTTATACAGCCAGCCTCGGCCTGCTGCACAGCGATCCGGGCTGGGAGAATCCGGCTTACGTGCCCCTCCAGCTATGCGTTGCCCCGGACAGTGCGGACGTCGAACGCCAGTACCTGCCTCTCATTGTCAGATCCCGGTAGAGGTTATCCCAGGAGATGCTCCGATTGTCTGTAGAGCAAGCCGGCGCTGGAAGCCTGCCTGTTCTCAAGTCACGGAGGCAACAGCGGCGAACGTCGAGCGCAGGGCCGGATACAGATCCCGGTACAGGGGATAGATCTCCTCATAGACGGCGGCATCCGGTCCGGGTGATGTGCTGCCGACGACGTGGATGGTCGCCGCGCAGGCCGAGTCGACATCGGCATAGACGCCAGCGCCGGTCGCGGCCAGCAACGCTGCGCCGTAGGCCGCCCCTTCGGTGGTGTTGACCGTGACCAATTCTGTACCGAGTATGTCGGCCAGAATCTGTCGCCACAGGGCGCTTTTGGCCCCACCACCCGAGATGCGCACCTGGCGAATTTTGTCCAGGCCGGCGGACTGGATCAGCTCAAAGATATCGCGTAGACCCAAGCCTACCCCTTCGAGGAGAGAGCGGGTCATGTGCGCCTGGCTGTGGCGCACAGTCAGACCGACAAAGGCGCCCCGGGCCAGTGGATCGGCGTACGGTGTGCGCTCACCGGTCAGGTAGGGCAAAAAGAGCAAGCCCTCACTGCCAGCCGGCACGTCATGGGCTGGCCCAATCAGCGCATCGAAGGGGATGCCCGGCGCCAGGGTGTCGCGGTACCAGCGCAGGCTGCCCGCGGCCGAGAGCATGACACCCATCAGGTGCCAGCGACCGGGTAGGGCGTGGCAGAAGGCGTGCAGGCGGCCTCCCGGCTCGACGAATGGCTTGCCGGTGCTGGCAAACACGACGCCCGATGTGCCCAAGGTGAGAGCGACGATGCCCGGCTCGACAGCGCCGACACCGACTGCCTGGGCGGCTTGATCGCCGCCACCGCCTACCACCGGGATTCCGGCCTTGAGACCGGTGGCCTCTGCTGCCCTGGCTGAGATGTAGCCTGTCACGTGCGGACCCTCGTGGCATGGGGGCAACCATTGCGGGGGAATGTCCAGGGTGGTAAGTAGGTCCACTGACCAATCCCGGGCTTCGATATCGACCAGCAGGGTACCAGCCGCACCGGCCTTGTCCGTGGCGTACTCGCCGGTCAACCGGTAGCGTACATAGTCCTTGGGCAACAGAAGATGGGCAACCTGGGCATAGATCTCGGGCTCGTGCTCTTGTACCCATAGGATCTTGGGGGCGGTAAAGCCGGGGAGGGCATCGTTGCCCGTGATCTGGATGAGGCGTTCTCTGCCCACTCGTTGTCGGATCGTGTGGCACTGATCGCCGGTTCGCTGGTCGTTCCACAGGATGGCGGGACGCAGCACGTTACCTGCTGCATCTAGCAGCACCAAGCCGTGCATCTGGCCGGTGAGTCCGACGCCCGCGATAGAGGCAGGGTCCACTTGGCTTTGGTCCAGGACTTGGCGTATGCCGGTGATGGTCGCCTGCCACCACAGGTCGGGCTGCTGCTCGCTCCACAACGGTCTTGGCGTCTCGAAGGGGTACTCTGGGGCGGCGACACCCCGCACCGCGCCGCTTTCGTCCAGCAATAGCGCCTTGGTAGCGGTGGTCGAAGCGTCAATGCCCAGGAAATACCTCATCTCAACGCACCCCCAGTAGTAGCTCGTTGACCAATTGATCCAGCTTTTCGTATTGCATGCCCCGCTGCCCCAGGGCCACGCGGTCGAAGGTATGCGCCTTGAGGGCGCCTGCCTTGGCCGGGGTGTAGGCACCCTTGAATGCATCCATAGCGCCGTCGTCGGCGTGGATTTCAGCCAGCAAGCCCTGGATCTCGGCATCGGCCCGGAACTGTTCTGCTTTGTGCTTGAGGATAAGGTAGGTGCGCATGCAGCCCCGGGCAAAGTCTTTCACGCCCTCATAGTCTTCGGTACGGAACGCGTGGGCGTCAAAGTGGCGGCTGCCCTGGTAGCCGACATCCTCCAAGAACTTGACCAGGAAGAAAGCCTGCTTGAGGTTCTGCGCGCCAAAGCGCCAGTCTTGATCAAAGCGGGCGTAGTTCTGGTCGTTCAAGTCGATGTGGAACAGTTTGCCCGCCTCCCAGGCCTGTGCCACAGCGTGCAGAAAGTTGAGCCCGGCCATGTGCTCGTGGGCCACTTCGGGGTTGACGCCAACCATCTCGGAATGATCGAGGGTCTCGATGAAACCCAGATAGGCGCTGGTGGTCGGAAAGTAGATATCGCCGCGCGGCTCGTTGGGTTTGGCCTCCAGCGCGAACTTGAGGTTATAGCCTTGGTCGAGCACATACTCGCACAGAAAGTTCATGGCCTCGCGAAAGCGCTTGATGGCATCCAGCGGATCCTTGGCCGCGTCGGTGTCGATGCCTTCGCGCCCACCCCAGAAGACGTAAGTCTGTGCTCCGAGTTCGACACCGAGATCGATGGCGTGCATGGTCTTGTGCAGTGCGTAGGCCCGCACTTGGGGATCGTTGGCGGTGAAGGCCCCGTCCTTGAACGCAGGGTCGCCAAAGAGATTGGTAGTAGCCATCGGCACGACAACGCCGGTGTCAGCCAGAGCCTTCTTGAAGCTCTTGAGGATCGCCTCACGCTCGGTGGGGGTGGCGTCAATGGGGATCAGGTCGTTGTCGTGAAAATTGACGCCGTAAGCGCCCACCTCGGCCAACAGGTAGACCAAATCGGTTGGCGAAAGTTGGGGCCGCACCGGCTGTCCAAAAGCGTCGGCGCCGGGGTTGCCAACGGTCCACAGACCAAAGGTGAACTTGTGTTCGGGCATGGGTGTATAGTCAGACATACGAAGCCTCCCTGAATGGTTGATATGTGCGGATAGTCCTCCTTGATTATAGCACATTTTGATGCTCGTGGATAAAGAAAGCAGCCCTCAAGCCGATGAGAGGTTTGGCGGACGGAGGATGCATGATGGACATCCGAAATGAAATGGGCTATAATGGAGTCGTCATCCATGGAATCCTGAGCGCACGAGGTCGCACTGATGGAACGAATCGGGCTTTTGCACCATCCCAAGCTGCCTGCTACCCACCCCCTATCCGAAGACATGGCTCGCCAAGCCCAGGCGATGGGTCTGGCTACGTGGATCGGGTCCACCTGGGATGAGAGGACCGTGGGTGAACAGGTGGTGGACCTAGACCTGCTGGTAACCCTGGGCGGTGATGGCTCGATCTTGCGCGCGGCGCGCATGGCCTGCAAGTTCGGTGTGCCGGTGCTGGGCGTGAACATGGGACGCCTGGGCTTCTTGGCCGAGCTCGAGCCCGGGGAATGGCCCGATATTCTGTCCCGTTTGGTGCACGGTGACTACTGGATCGAAGAACGGATGATGCTCTACGCCCAGTACCGCCGTGGCTCGGAGTGCCGGGGTCAATACGAGGCGCTGAACGATGTGGTCGTCAGCCGGGGTAGCTTGGCACGCATGGTGCGCATGGACGCCCACATCGATGGCGGATTCCTTACCACCTATGCCGCTGATGGATTGATCATCTGCACGGCGACCGGCTCCACCGCCTACGCCCATGCGGTGGGAGGGCCCGTCTTGCCGCCTGAACTGAAGAATATCCTGCTCATTCCGATCGCGCCCCACCTCAGTATGGATCGGGCCATTGTCCTGGGGCGCGGGGATACGGTCAAGGTACAGGTCCATACCGATCACCAAGCGATCCTCACGGTAGATGGTCAGTTCGAGTACGAGCTGCAGGATGGCGATTGGGTCACTGTCCAGGCCAGCCGTCATACCAGCCGTTTTGTGCGATTCCGGGACCGGGGATACTTTTACCGGACCCTAATGGAGCGCCTGAGTTGGCCGCTACAGGATCGTGCGGTAGGTGTGTGAGCGAAACCATTCCGACTGTAACTGCCATGTCAGGTGATGACAGGTCCTCATGATCATTGTGTCTAGTCCTAATGGCGAGGTAGGCATCCGGGAGGCGATGCAGATCCTCCGCGATGGCGGTTCAGCCGTGGACGCCGTGGAGACTGGCATCCGCTTGGTGGAGGCCAATCCCAACGACCATACGGTGGGCTATGGCGGTTACCCCAACCTGCTCGGTCAAGTGGAGGTCGACGCTGCCATTATGGATGGGCGTGACCTAGCTGCTGGGGCTGTCGGCGCCAT
>JASFOV010000320.1:0-5815 GCA_050116355.1 Anaerolineae bacterium | reverse complement strand
CAGCAAATAGCCATCGAGAGCAATTGTCACAACTGCGGGCTTCGCGCGCGTGCGGAACAGAAGCCCCAATCACTGATCGCCCGCTTGTGGCGCTGGCACACCGGCTGGTGCCCAGGCTGGAAAGCCTACGTCCAGGAGCTGGAAAGTAAGGGACTACCCAAACCCCAGGTCTGAGTGCTTCTATCTCTGACAAGGCTACCGCCGGCTCTGGCGAGAAGCAGGGTGTGAACCGGCCCGGTGCACGGGGGCATGACTGGTACTGCACCCTAGCGGCAGCAGTCACACTCGCCCCACCTCTCCCAAGTTGCATGGAGCATCTTGTTTGTGCCCCGTTTCCCCCACGCCTGCGTTTGATCCTATGCGGCTTCCCAAGGTGGCTGAGATTTGGGGGTTGACGATGCAGCTATCTGCCCCTATAATGGTATCAGAAACCGTCGTATCCGGTCGGCGCTAAACGGTCGCTATAGCCCTTGACAAGGAGGAACGATGGCCAGCCAGTTGTACAGTCGAGGCTACGAAAAGACCGCGCACTTGTACGATCTGTTCGATCAGAAGAAGAACATCGAGTTCTTTCACCATTACGCCTCAGCGGCGGGGGATGTCCTGGACATTGGCGCCGGTACCGGGCGCATTGCCATGCCCCTGGCTAAACGGGGCGTGAACCTGTGGTGTGTGGAACCATCCACCGCGATGAGGCGCGAATTCAAGAGGAAGCTGGTCCGGTGGCCCGAACTCGCGGGGCAGATCACGATTGTGGCCGGCGACGCATGCACCTTTCACTTCGGTCGAACGTTTCCAACTGCACTCATGTCCGGCAGCTTCGATCATCTGGTGGACGATACCCAGCGACGGAAAGCATTGACCAACATCGGCGATCACCTGGACCCTGGCGGCGTGCTCGTGTTTGACGTATTCCTGGGCTTGATGCACGACTCGCCACCATGTCCAGCGGGTGCGGTTACTCTCGGCGACCGGGAGATCCGGCGTTATGTCGGGGGCCAGATCCTGCCCAGCGGGCAAAAGGAAGTCACGTTGATCTTTGAGATATGGCAGGGTGGCCAGTTCGTAGAACGCATCGAGGAGCAGGGACGGGTAGGGATCACCAGCCGGGCAGACGTCCACCGGGTCCTGGCTGAGACGGGCTTTGAGGTGCGCCACGAGTGGAGTGATTACGACTTTACACCGTACGAAGAAGACGAGTCCCTATTGATTGTGGAGGCCACAAGGCCGCACTGAAGGGACGACACAGGAGAGACTATGCACAAGACCATCGGCATCCTGGGTGGGATGAGCCCCGAGTCGACTGTAGCCTACTACGAGTATATCACCCGTACTTACACTGAGCGCTTTGGCGACCACAGCTACCCACAGATCATCATCTACAGTGTCAGCTTCCAGCCCTATATCGACTGGCCAAATGCCGGTCGCTGGGATCTTGTAGCCCAAGGACTGAGTCAGGCGGCCCGCAGACTGGTCATCGCTGGTGCAGATTTCATCATCATCGCCACCAACACGATGCATCTTGTCTTTGACCAGGTTCAGGCCAGTGTGGACGTGCCTATGCTGAGCCTGCTCGACGCGGTGGCAGATGCCATCCACGCCCAGAATCTGGACACCGTGGGTCTGTTGGGCACTCGCTTCACGATGGCGAACGGCTTCTACCAGGACGCTCTAGGCCACCACAACATCAATGTCCTGGTGCCTGACGCTGATGACCAAACGTATGTCAATCGTGTGATCTATGAAGAGCTAGTCGCCGGCCAGATCCGAGCCACCTCCCGGCAGGATTATGTGGACATCATCCGCCGCCTGGAAGCACAAGGGGCCCAAGGCGTTATCCTCGGCTGTACAGAGATTCCGCTGCTCGTCAGCGAAGCGGACACGGACTTGCCTCTGTTTGACACGACGGCGATCCACGCCGAGGTTGCGCTCCAGTACGCCCTGGAAGGCTGACGTGGCAACCGATCTATTCAACGCCTCGGCCTACGGCGGACCCGGCTGGTCGCCCCGGACAGCATCGCTCCGGCAGGAGATCGGCCGGTTGTGGGCACCCTGTGGCGTGTCCAACGAATGGGCGCCCCTGCGCAGAGTGCTCCTCCACCGTCCCGGTCCGGAACTGATCGGCGAGGCAGACCCCGATCGGAGCCAGCAGCTCGACAGACTGGACCTGAGCCGGGCCCGGCAGCAGCACGACGCTCTGGCTAAGGCGTACGGCGCTGCTGGCGTGAATGTGCTGTATGTCGAACCACAGCAGACCCCTACGCCGAACCTCATGTTCGTTGCCGATCTGCTTTTCATGACGCCGGAAGGCGCCATCGTGGGTCGCCCGGCATCCACGGTGCGCGCCGGCGAGGAACGAGAGATCGCACATCGCCTGGCCCAGGAAGGCATCCCCATCCTGCGCACCGTGCGGGGCCTGGGCACCTTCGAAGGAGCTGACGCTGCGTGGCTAGACCGCGAAACGGTGCTGCTGGCCACCGGCCTCCGGACCAACGAGGCGGGCGCGGAGCAGGTGACCGCGCTGCTCCAAGAGATGGGAGTTGAGGTTGTCCGTGCGGGATTGCCCTACGGGGCCATGCATTTGATGGGTCAATTGCGATTTGCTGGTCCCGACCTGGCGGTGGTTTGGCCGGGCCGGGTGCCCTACGCGGCCGTTGAAGCCTTGCGGGATCGCGGCTTCCGGGTGCTTCTAGCACCGGACGAGGAGGAGGCCAAACGCGGAATGGCCCTCAATTTCGTGACCCTGGGACCCCAGCAGATCCTCATGGCTGCCGGGAACCCTGTCACACAAGCTACCCTTGAAGCGACCGGGGTCCAGTGCATCGCGGTCCAGGTAGACGAGCTGGCCAAGGCAGCCGGCGCCATAGGCTGCCTGACCGGCGTTCTGGAGAGAGAGACCGCCACCTGAACCAAAGCACAACTTGTCGTTACTTGACATTACACCTGGTTCTGGTAGAATACGCTCCGTTGCCAACCTGAATGCTCACCACATATACACAGAGGGAGGGCGGTGGATCTGCGCTTCGCATTTCTGGTACTAGAGGAACATCCCTATGGGCGGGAGATGCTGCGCATCTTGCTCAAACGCAAGTTCCGGCCGGGCTTGATCATCGAGGAAGTCTCGCCAGTAGCCGACGAGGAACGGCACAAGTTCCTGACGCGGATTGCCGGACAGGCGGTACCCCCGACCATCGCCCAACTCGTGGCCGGTTCAGGGTTCGACCACGTTGCCGTGCCAGATCACAACGGCGCCGGCTGCAGACAGCACCTGGAGGCCTACCAACCGGATCTGATCGTCCTGGGTGGCACACGAATCCTCCGATCCAACATCCTGACCATTCCCCCACGCGGCACGCTGAATGCCCACCCTGGATTGCTTCCCTGGCTGCGGGGTTCCTCTTCCGTAGCTTGGGCCCTGTACAAGAACTTGCCCATCGGGTCCACCGTGCACTTTGTGGAGCGAGGCATTGACACCGGGCCGATCCTCCTGCGCCGCGAACTGCCGGTCTATCGCGGCCAAAGCTACGAACAGATCGTGCGCGGCGTTTTGAGCCTATCGGGCGAGCTGATGGCCGAATCACTGGAGCTCTTGGCGCTGGGCGAGCCACTGGCCACACCGCAGGACACGGCCGTAGGCGAAACGTTGCGCGTCATCCCGCCCGAGTACCTTGCGCAGGCCAAAGCCAAATTGGCCCAGGGCGACTACCGCCACTTTTCTGATCAGGACAAGCTATGAATGAATCATCCATAAAATCGGGGCTCTCGCTCGCAGTCAAGCTGGATGCCAAAGATCCGCTGGCCCGCTTCCGGGACGAGTTTGTCATCACCGAACCAGACTTGATCTACCTAGACGGCAACTCGCTGGGGCGCTTGCCCCGGCGTACCGCGGAACGGATGCGGACCGTGGTGGAACAGGAGTGGGGCCACGAACTGATCCGCGGATGGTCCCAGGGCTGGTTCGAAGCGCCAACCCGGGTGGGGGAAAAGATCGCGGAGCTGCTGGGAGCCGCCCCCGGTCAGGTCGCGATCAGCGACTCCACCTCGGTCAATCTCTTCAAGCTTGTGTTGGCGGCCCTGTCGCTGCGACCGGAGCGAAGCCGTATCGTCAGCGACGTACTCAACTTCCCCTCGGATCTGTATATCCTCCAGGGCTGCATCGACCTGCTGGGCAACCGCCACCACCTCGATTTGCTTCCCGCGCCGGATGGTATCATGGTCGACCGGCGGGCCCTTTTACGCGCCATTGATGTCGATACCGCGCTGGTCACGCTGTCGCACGTCACCTTCAAGAGCGGCTTTCTGCACGATGCGGCGGCTATCACTGCCCGCGCCCGCGACGTCGGCGCCCTGGTACTTTGGGATCTGAGCCATTCGGTGGGAGCCGTCCCGATCGCGCTCGATGAATGGGGGGCAGATCTGGCTATCGGCTGCACCTACAAGTACCTGAATGGCGGCCCCGGCTCGCCCGCGTTCCTGTATGTGCGGAGAGATTTGCAGGAGGTCCTCCGTTCGCCGATCTGGGGTTGGTTTGGCCAGCGCACACCTTTTGCCTTTGACCTACAATACGAGCCGGCCGAAGGGGTTCAGCGTTTTTTGGCCGGGACGCCAGCAGTGCTCTCCCTATCGGCCCTGGACTCGGCCTTGGACCTCACGCTGGCAGCCGGCTTGGCCGACATCCGCCAAAAGTCGGTGGGCCTGACCTCATTTCTGATCCACCTAATCGACACCGCGCTGGCGCCACTGGGGTTCCGCGTCGGCTCACCGCGGGATCCGGCACTTCGCGGATCGCACGTGAGCATCCGCCATCCAGAAGGCTACCGCATCAACCGCGCCCTCATTGAAGAGATGCGCCTGATCCCGGACTTTCGGGAGCCAGACAACATCCGACTGGGGCTGGCTCCCCTCTACACCACCTATTCAGAGGTTTGGGAAGCCGTCAACCGCATCCGCCGCGTGGTAGAAGAAGAGCGCTACGTACGCTATCTGGAGCAGCGCCAGGCTGTCACCTGACAGCCGACCGCCTACCGCTTTATGGTTGCCCAGCGCCAACGACATAGACCTGCCCGACCCCGCCAGGGACATAGTCGTCACCATACTCTTCGGCAAAGATTGCTATGGCTCGATCCCCGGTGCAGTGCGTGGGCGAGACTCGCTGGACGCCCAGGCTGCGAAAATCTGCCACGATGCGGCGCACCCCTCCCTCAGATGTCTGTCCCAGATGGAAGCCGCCGATCACCAAGGCGATATCGCCCGCAACGACATCCAGGGCTGCCTCGACCATCGTGACGATGCGGGGATGGGCGCAGCCGGTGATGACCACCAGCCCCCCGGCAGTTTCGACGACAAGCCCTTGCTCGCGAACTGCGCCTTGGATCTCCCCGGTAGAGAACAACCCCGGCAGGATCGCGATAGGCTCCTTGACCTCCACCAGCTCGGTGCGCGCCTGGACATCTCGCTTCCAGGCTTGTGGAAAAGAGCGCGGTACATAGACCACCGGCCTGATGCCCGTGTCCAAAAGGGCGTCCAGTCCGCCTGTGTGGTCGCCGTGCTCATGCGATAGCACGATGACCTCGATCTGTTGAGGATCCAGCCCCAACGCCTCCATGTTGCTCAGCAAGATACGCCCGTTGGCGCCCGTATCAAAAAGGACGATATGTCCTCCGTATTCCAACCAAGCACCAAATCCCCAGTCGGCCTGGAGATCAGACTGGAGCGCCGTATTGTCATACACGGTGACCATGCGTAAAGAGCCAGTTCCTTGGCTGGCTGTAGATGCTGGCTGTCGCAGATGAAATGTATGCAGTTGATCGTACAT
>JASFOV010000319.1:0-5816 GCA_050116355.1 Anaerolineae bacterium | reverse complement strand
CTTCTCTGCTTCAAGACAGTCGCTTTCGTCGCCGCGGAGACAGGTATCGAGATCGCGAAAGTCAACACGAGAGGTTAGATCCAACGAAATCGGGGTCACCGAGATCACGCGTTCGACCAGTACTGCCCAGACGTCGGAATCGACCTCAGCCTGGACAAAGTCGGCTATCACCTTATAGCCGGGCCGTCCCTGCCCCTCCTTCCGATCGGGCGCCGTAGGCAGGTAGTAGCGACGGCGTGACAGGTGGGTAAGCCACCAGGGCGTGTCGATAGTGGCGTCGGCCGGTATGTTGATATTCAGCGCATGTACATCGAAGGGCAGGCTCGCGGCCAGCAGGTGTCCGGCGAACTGCCGTGTCACCGTCTTGGCCACCTGCCAGTCGATGTCGTCCGGTCCAGTCAAGTGATAGGCGGGATCCATTTCCATCGATACAGCTATGGCCGGGATGCCAAAAGCACCCCCTTCCAGGGCAGCGCCCACCGTACCCGAAACCGTAACCTCCGTACCCAAATTGGCCCCAAAGTTCACGCCAGACACAACCAGTGAAGGCGGCCGTGACGCCAGTTCGATCACGCCGTGGATCACTGCCAGCGCCGGGCTAGCATCGATAGCACACGCAGTCACCCTTTCACCCAGAAACTCGATCTCTTCACAGGAGAGGCGTCCAGAGACAAAGGGCGGCATCGACCGACCAGCACCCGACCACTGGCGATCTGGAGCCGCGACGATCACCTCACCCAGGGGCAGGACCGCTTCCACGGCAGCCCACAGCCCATCCGACTCGAAACCGTCATCATTGGTCACTATGATAAGCGGACGTTCCATTATAGTTCATCCTTTCTACTCAGGCTATCATTCAGGACTTGTACCCGCTGCTAGCCCCAAGCGGCCCGATCCCGGTCCGAAGTTCTATCCGGTGGTGGCAGTCCGTTCTCCAAAGTTCGGCCCGGCACCAGCAGCAACGACAGCGCACACAGCGCCGTCCGCAGTATAGTATGCCCTGCAACGGTTAAGTTCTGTTTAACCGCAGGTTAACATCTGGTTAAGGTTTTTGGAGGAGAATAGCATGGCCTGGGGGCAGGAATGACTACCACTGGCAATGCGGAACAATGAGCCCACGGCCCAGGGCTAAATATCTACAACCTGGCGCTCGAATTCTCGAAGCTCCTCTGCCTCCTTACAGATCTGATCGACCAAGGCAGGCGCCTTTCGAGCAGCTTCCTCAGAACCGGCCGCCTGTAGGCGGATGACCTCGGTGACCAAGCCATCCATCTCAGTGGCAAGACCTAACAATTGAGCCTCAACCCGCTCCAGCTCACTGGATACAATCTTTAGTTTGGCCATGCGCTCCAGCAGCACCCGGCGCGACTCCTCGTACTCTTGCTTGACCAACGGATCGCCCGAATTGGCCAGCGCATCATCAATTTTGGCCAGATCCGACTTCAAACTCGAGGTGGACTCGGAGACAACGCGATAGTTCTCCAAGGCCGTCATACGTTTGCACAGAGCATGCACCTGAACGGTGAGCGCCTCAAGCTCCTCTTGGACGGGCTCCAAGGCCCGGCGCGTGTGCGAAGGAGCCGATGACAGGCTGTTGAACACACTTATTTGGGCCCGCTCGATGCGGTCAAAATAGCGCTGGAAGCGCGGGGCCAAAGGGGTTCGGCTCTTCATCTTGTGGCTGATCTGCAACGAAGGGTCCCGCGATACCACAAGAACCATCACCAGCCACAGCGCGACGCCCAAAAAGAACAGCCACCAGGCCGCCACCAGGCCGGCAAGCACCGCTAAGCCCAACATCAGGACATTGAGTGGATGGCGCAGGCCGGTCACTATCGGAGAACGCATCGAGCTACCTCCTCGCTCGGAGTTCTAGTTCTGCAAAACACCTGAGCCAGTCCTGATGGTTGCCCTCCCAGCAAGACATCCTCGAGCCAGTTGACGTCCGACGCCGGCTCTGGAAACGTTGCATGCGGCGCGTACTTCGACTAGAAAAAAGTGGCGATAATGGCATATACTTCGTTGATTGTCTGCGGATCACTGTCGTACTGCCGTCCTCCCGTGATCTCGGCGATTTGCCTCAGGACCTCGCGGTCAGCGTCATCGCCAAAGGCAATGGCAAAGATCTTGGGCGCGTTGCCCTCTTCGCTGGAACCGCCCACGTACGCGAGCAGCTGGTCCAGCGTCACATCGCGGATGGTATTCTCACCGTCCGTCAGCACTACCATGGCTCGGATATGACCGGGATCGCCGTTGACCAGCAGCTCATCGTAGGCGACCTTGACCGTCCCATAGAGCCGAGTGTCGCCCTGCTCCACGATGCCTGAGACGCGTGTTCGTACCTCATCTCGTTTGTCACCGAGTGGGGACATCGGGGTCAATTCAAGGGCTTCAGTGCTGAAGAGGATGATCTGCAGCCGATCCCGGTTGTCCAGCAAATCGATGAACTGCAGCAGGCTGCTGCGAGCAGCGGCGATCTTGTCCCCAGCCATGCTGCCCGAGATGTCCATTACCACCACCAAGTCCACCGGCTTTTTCACCCGTTTCCACAGCGCCTGGATCTCCGTAATTACATCGGCCTCGGGTATCTCAAGCACTGTCTGAGGTTGGGTCGGGTCGACGCCGTGTTGTGCATCCAGTGGCGAGGACAGCGAGATGGAAGGGTCCGCCGGTCGGAACCCAAGCTGGATCGCCCGCCGCTGCTGCTCCTCAGCCAGCAAGAAAGCCTCGAATTCCTCAGCCGCTACCCGTCCCTCATCCGTGACCCATGGAGCATTGAGAATGATGTAAGGATGGTTGCTCCAGAAAGTTCCCTCTTTGGGATAGATAGCCACCACGGGCAATTGATCGCTCTGGCCGGCCAGGCGCTTGCTTTCTTGGGCAACCACTAGGTTTTCGTACATGACTGCGGCGCTCAGATACGATGGCCCTCGCTCGAACATCCGAGTGGCAAAGAACCCCGTACTGGTGCCATAGTGGATGACGCCGCTTTCGACGTCGGCCATGAACTCCTGCAAATGGGGCTCCTGCAGATCGCCCAGCGTCAGACCGCGCTGCTTTTCAGCGCCCGCATACGCCTCTGCAACCACCGACACCAGGCCGCTGTTGCTATAGTTGGGATGCGTGTGGCCAAACTTAAAGTCGCCCCATTCCGGATAGCCAAAGGCTTCCCAGCCTTCGTCCGAAGCGGCCAGTGCGGCCACATCCGCCCAGCCCAACGGCTCTCCCGGCCAGCCCAGCGCCTCGGCCATCGTCCGCCACATAGCAATGACCACTGGACTCAGCACCAGATCGTTGGGCGTGCCAACCACGAGGTCATCGGTGTGCTCCCGCCGGCGCCACTCAGAATTGGCCACTGGCACATAGACCGAGGAAGCCGGGCTCCAGACAGTAGGCTGGATGGTACCCTCCACGATCTGGCGGGCCGATTCGATGGAACCCATGGGCGTAGCCTCTACGACAATGGTCGAACCCTCGGCCGTCTCGCGTTCCTGGGCATTGAATTCCTCGACCAATGGCACGAGCCATTCCTCTTTCTCCGAGCCATACACCATAGTGACCTGGACCTGCTTGCCACCCAAGGAGGGTAGCCCACAGGCAGACAGGATCATAGCCAGCAGAACCAGCATGCCGATCCACTGGTAGATTCGATTCATCATACCCCTTCCCTACTCAAATCCCACTGTACGCGGTTGTCCCCATCCCTACGGCTGGACGTTGCGCGCCCAGAAATCGAGCAGCGTACTCAGCACATTCCCTGCTGGCACCTCAACCTCTGGTGGCAGGTCGGTGCGCAAGCCGCTGACCGCCGAACGCTGGAAGGGACTGCCTTCCTGTTCCAGTGAAATCTCCCGATCCACTGGACGGAAGCCGTGCTCCAAGGCCAGCTCCTGGATCTCCCGACCGGTCACAAAGTCGACAAAAACGGCTGCGGCCCGGGCTTTTTCGGCGGTGACCCATTCTCCCTGTACAATGCAGAAGGGATGGTCGCTGAGATGGGTAGCCGGTGGATAATAAATCTGCAGCTCACCGTAACGGCCGACCGCGTTCTCCGCCTGTTCAATAGCCGTTGACTCGTACACGGCCACAAAATCGTACAGGCTCGGCCCATAGGCGACGATCTCTTCCATATAGGTGCCTGTACTATCACCGAACTTGGAGATCGTGCCCTCAAAGTCGACCAGCCACTGCTGAAAGTCGGCGTCTCCGAGAATGTCGGCCGAAGTCAGGCCCTGACTCTTGCCAAAGTAATTGTAGGTCATCAACACCAGCGTCTGAAAGCCACTATTCGACTTGAGCGGGTTGGTGTGTCCAAACTTAATATAGCCCCACTCTGGATGGTCATAGGATTCCCAGCCCTGGGGATCGGTCAGGGCCTGTTGTAGCCGTAGCCACAGTTGGCCATTGGGGTCACCACCCCACAGGACGGAGGCTCGATCCTTCCAGGCCACGAGCACCAGGGGCGTTTCCAGCACCGAGCGGCAGACGCTTTCATCATCGGCGTCCACGAGCGGCCGGGCAAAGCGGCTCGCCGACAGGTCCTCCAGCAGGTTGACCTGCAGTGTACTGGCCGGGCTGATCACATCTGGTTGCTCTTCGCCCTCCAGCACTGACAGATACATCTCCCGCGAGCCCATCTTTTTCAGTTCTAGCTCGATAGGCCGGCCCTCCAGCCGGGGGCGGCTGGCTTCAAACCGCTCGACCGCTTGGGCGATCCATTCGGCCTTTTCGGTGGAATACAGGACCGATACCACGACAGGTTCGGGCGGCGGTACGATCAGGTCGCGCAGGGGTGCGTAGGCAATGGCCCGCACCGGGGGCAGGATCAAAGCCGCCGCCAGCACCCCCACCGTCAGGACGAGGTATGCCGCAAACAAGATCTTGTTCAGCCGCGGTGCGGGAGGCATGATCTAGAGCGACCTCGCGGCGATCTGCCCGATCATCTGCAACGCCACCGGCGTGTTGAGCAACGCCTGTAGCGAACCCGCCAGCCATGGGAAGCCGCTGGTAACCGCCTCGCGGGCCGCCTTTACGTCGTCCAGCGTCGAAGCCGTCGAGGTTAGCTGCAGCAGCAGGGCATCCAACGCCTGGCTTGCCGCTTCTTTCTCGTCGGCGGCCAAGGTCAGTTGCTGTGCCACGAGCTTTTTCAGCTCCGCAAAACCACTGACCAGATCGTCGCCCGTGGGTCCGCCCGCCGGGACGCTGGATGCAGCCGGAGCACCGCCGGCCGGCTGCAGCGCCTGGCCAATCGCGCTGGCCATCGCCGTTCCCAAACCCACCCCAGCACCCAGGCCTACCCCCATGCCAGCAAACGAGCCTGACGCGCCACCGCCCGCCTGGGCCGCGTCGCCCAAGGCGCGGGCCGCCTTGAATTGCATGTAGGCCTGCATGTCGCCGATGGCACCCATGCTCGCCCGTTCGTCGATGGCCTTCTCCACTTCGGGCGGGATATCAACCGTAGTGACAAAGACGCTCTTGAGCAGCAGGCCCAGCCCCTCAAAGTCGGCCGATGCCTTGGCCCTGAGGCCCGCCCCCAACTCATCGTAGTGGGCTGGCAGATCGAGCAGGCTGGTCTGGATCTCTCCTAGCAGATCCGTCAAGCGGCTGGTGAGAATACTCTGCAGATACCCGAGGATATCGCCAGTGCCATACAGCCCTTGTGTACCCACGATCTGGTTGACAAAGAGCTGCGGCAGGGCCACCTGGAAGGCGAACTTGCCCCGGGTGCCCAAACGCACCATGCCAAACTCATCATCGCGGAAGGCCAGCGGCTTGGGCGCCACCCAGGGCAGGTCCAGATAGTCCTTGAGATTGAC
>JASFOV010000318.1:0-5827 GCA_050116355.1 Anaerolineae bacterium | reverse complement strand
CTCATCGACGACCTACAGTGGGCCGATGCGGCGTCGCTCAGCTTGCTCTTCCATTTGGGACGGCATCTCTCAGCCTGCCGCATCCTGGTGGTGGGCGCCTACCGGCCCAGCGAAGCGGTCCGAGGCCCCGACGATCGTCCCAAACCCCTGGAGTCCATCGTGCACGAGTTCACGCGACTGTGGGGCAACATCCGGGTCGACCTCGACCGAGTCGACGGCCAGCGCTTTGTCGATGCCCTGCTCGATGCTCAGCCCAATCGCCTGGCGGAAGGCTTTCGCGCTAGGCTCGCCGGTCACACAGGCGGCCATGCTCTGTTCACCGTCGAGCTGCTTCGCACCTTCCAGGAACGGGGTGAGCTGACGCACGACGCGGAGGGACATTGGGTCGCACGTCCCGATCTGCGGTGGGAGGGTCTCCCGCCGAGGGTGGAGGCGGTGATCGCCGAGCGAGTGGGCCGACTGCCGCGCGAGGGACGCCGCCTGCTGGAGGCCGCCAGTGTGGAGGGCGAATCGTTTAGTGCGGAGGTGGCGGCCCGCGCCTTGGGCGCTGAGCCTTCGTGGGCCCTGCAGTGGCTGAGCGGCCCGCTGACCATGGAGAGCCGGCTGGTGGAGGCACTAGGGATCCAAGCGCTGCCATCCGGTGGACGGCCGCTGTCCCGCTACCGCTTTGCCCATGCCTTGTTCCAGGAGTACCTGTATGGCCGCCTGGATGCCGTGGATCGGGCACGCCTGCACCGCGAGGTGGGAGCAGCACTGGAGGATCTGTGCCAGGGAGATGAAGTGGCCATAGCACAGGCCGGCCCTCAGTTGGCCCGGCACTACGAAGAGGCGGGCCTGATCCTGGAGGCGGCCCGCTACCGCCTGGAGGCAGGACGGTGGGTGGCGAAACTCGTTGCCTACGATGAGGCGATCGCACACTTTGAGCGCGGGTTGGCGCTGTTGGAGGGCGTAGCGGCCTCGCGGGAGCGTCTGCACCTGGAGCTGGGCCTGTGGGTGGCAATGAGCACTCCGGTGATGATGCAGCGGGGCGTCCAGGCGTCGGCCTACAGGCAGGCACTGGAGCGCCTCTCCGACCTGATCCAACATCCAGACCTTCACGACGACCCGCAGCGTCTCGCTGCGCTGACGGTGCTGGCATTGTCGACCGGCTGGTCAGCTGACCCGGTGCGCACCGGGCGGGTGGGTCAGCAGCTCCTGGACTTGGCCCCTTCAGCAGGCTCAGGGCAGGCTCCTTCGGCGAGCTCAGGGCAAGCTAAGGACGGCAACCGACAGACCCTCCTACTGGGGCACTGGGCGCTGGGCTTCAGCCACTGGCTGCGGGGGCAGCCTGCCTCTGCTCTCGAACACCTGCGTCGCGCCCTGAGCCTGTACGACCCGGAAGCCAGCCGTCCCCTGGGCGGTTCGTTGGTTGGGGACCCGGGCGTCATGGCCCGGGCCATGTTGGGTGCTGTTCAGTTACAACTGGGCTACCCGGACCAGGCCCGCGCTTGCTTCCGCCAGGCTGTGGCCCATGCAGAGGCGCTGGAGCAGCCGTCGAGCGTTGCCTTTGCCCACTACATCGCGGCCATGGCAACCTCAGTGGTAGGCCGCGATGTGGCCGCGGCCCTGCCCCATGCCAAGGCCCTTCAGCCGTTGGGCCAGGTCAGTCTCGTATACCGCGCCTGGATTGAGGCGCTCGCCGGGCAGGCGCGGACCCGGGCCCAGTGTGGGCAGGCGGAACCGGGCGCTGGCGCTGCCGAGCCCGACCTGAGCTTGACCCGGGTGGTGGAGGCCGGATCGACCTGGCAGGCTGCCGGGTCCGGCGGGGGTTACGCCGGACTAATGCTGCTTCAGGCCGAGGTGTGCGCCCGGGCAGGCGAGGTCGAGATGGGACTAGAAGCTACAGATCGGGCCCAGGCCTGGATCGCGCGCACCGGTATGCGGGCGACGGAAGCGGATGTGTGGCGCATGCGGGGCGACCTACTGCTTCTTACCGCGGACGGTGCCGAACGCCCGCTCCCCATCGCAGAGGCCGAGACGTGCTACCAGCGGGCGTTGGACACCTCTCGCCAGCAGCAGGCTCGCCTGTTCGAGCTGCGGGCGGCGGTGCGCCTGGGACGGCTGTGGCGAGCACAGGGCCGGCGCGACGAGGCCGGTGAACTGCTGTCCGGGATCTATGGTTGGTTCACCGAGGGTTTCGATGCGGTGGACCTGGTCGAAGCCAAGGCCCTGCTGGAGGAGCTTGCCTGAGCGAGCTACTCCCAGCCAGAGCCCTTTGTGAAGGCGCAGCGCAGGATTGTGGCGGGCCCGCACTGAAGCTCAAGTGCGACGAGCCAACAAATTCTGCTCCCCACTTTCATACCCCTGCGGTAGAGACCCTTGCTGCCATCGGTCGCGCTCTGAGCAATCACTGTGAACCCAATGTCTGTGTTTGGGAATGAATCCTGCTGCGGCTCTGCTCGCCGATATTGTACTGGCAAAGCAAGTAGACAGCAGGGCGCAATGAATGGATCATCTTGAATGATCGAGAACGCACGATTCTGGAATCTCCTATTCTCTGGAATTCTCCTCCACACTCACGCGGCTCTTCGTGTAAGGCAATATGATGCCGGCCTCTTTCAGCGCCTGGATCGCGGCCCGACTCACCCGGCCGTGTACCGTGTAAAAGTCCTCATACGACGCTAGCCACCATCCCACGGTGAAGACCATCTGGTTTTCGGTGAACTTGTCCAGGCGGATATCGATCTCGCGTTCTCTTGGCACGCCTTCGACCGAACGCACGGCTTCGAGCAGCACTTGCTCAACCTGGTCGACATCGTTGTCGTAGGCGACGACAATTTCCATCGAATCGTAGTAAGCCGGGTCAGGGTAGCTGTAGTTGATGATCTGGTCCTTGCCGATCTGTGAGTTGGGTACGATCATCATGCGGTGGTTCAGCGTGAGAATCTTGGTGGACCGCATACCGATGTCGACTACGTTTCCCCAGGACTCGATGCTGGGCAGGTCAATCCGGTCACCGATGCGGTACGGCTGATCGACCAGAATGATGGCTCCGGAGATGATGTCGGCCAAGATATCCCGGCTTGCCAGTGAGAGGGCAACGCCGACAATGCCGAGAAAGACGGCAAACCCCGTGATGTTGACCCCAAAGTACGTTAGTGAAAGGGAGACGGCGAAAACGATCACGATCAGCCGCAGTGCCCATGTGAACAGCGTGATCAGCGATTCAGCTCCTTCTCTCTGACCCGCCTTGTCTGCGCGGTCTCGAGCCTGCTGGGCAGCCAGGTTGATCAAGCGCCATAACATCAAGCTACCTAGGCCCATGGCCAGGAGAAAGTAGGTATCGGCCAGCCGTGTCTTGACATCGGCACTGACAAAATCCAGGCGGTTGGTAGAAAAGCCGAGGATAACCACCACTGCCAGCCAACGCAACTCGCTGCCGGAGGTTTGCAGGAGGCGGTCATCGAGGACGGTTTTGGTGCGGCGGACCAGGCGGGGGAGAAGCCAGCGGATCAACCACGTGCCGATCAGATACGCGATCAAGACATAGAGCAAAGAGATGCCCAGGTTGATCCAGTCTGCATACTCCAACCACAGTAAGGTCTTCCCCGAGAGGCCGGTCTCCTGGACAAGTTCCTCGACGCCCTCTACGACTAGACCGGGTGTTGCCGTGGGGACTGGCGTGCGGGTAGGCACGATGTCGGCTACGTTGGGAACCAGAGCGTCTAGCTCGAATAGTCCGGACTCGCTCCCGTCATCCTCAACCGCGCCTGTTTCCAATGGCTGGACTGCGGTGGGGTCAGGTGGTGTTTTCGATGGCGGTGGTGAGGAGGTTGGTTGCGGGTTGCCGCAACTTGATAATAGTATGAGGGCGATGAAAAGCAGTGTGAATCGAGAATGGCGCATCTGGAATCCTCCCGTTGCAAGATCAGGATTATTGCTAGCTCAGGCAATTTGTATCACAGACCCGGGCACATAACAAGGTATTTGATTCTGCCTAGGCCAATGGTAGAGGGGTCGAGTGTGCCAACCCAGCTCCAACACTTGGCAGAACCTGATTAAAGGTGCTGATTTCGGTTTTGTGAAGTTCCTGGGAGCAGGAAGCCTTCCCGTCCAAATCAGTCATCCCCGGAGTCGGTTGAGCGCTAGGGCAGTTTCGGCGCTGGACCGCATAGGATATCACTATTCGTTTTTCCCAGTTTGACTACGAAAGAATAGAGTGATTCCGGGGCGAGAAGTGGCTTTGTGGTTATTGATTCTGCAAGATGAAATCCAGCATGATTTCGGCAACCTTGTCATGTTGCTCGGCCAAGCTTATGGAGGCAACAATATCACCTTTCTGGGGGCCATAATCGCCAAACTGAGCGTGACTGGCGCCCTCAATGCCAACAAATACAGTGTTTGCTGGCAACAGGTGTCTCTTGTCATTCAAGTTGTCGGTGTTCGGAGAATCATTCGTGGTACCGAAAACGGAAAGTGCGGATATCGGGTTATCTGACAAATCAGCACTGTCAGGTGGATACGAATCCCAAAATGCGATTGCATCGATCCTGGTTGGGTTATTCTCCGCAAATATGGCTGCTGATGCACCTCCTAGAGAATGGCCAGCAAGGATCCAGGTAGAAATGTGCGGGTACTCGTCAATCACGGCATTCGCAGCACCTGTATCCAATATTGCCAAGTTTAACGGCATGGGGGTGATAACAACGAGTACCCCTTCTTCTGCGATTTTCCGCAGAATAGGTGCGTAGGCGGTTGGTTCCACCAAGCCGCCTGGGTAGAAGATCAGTCCAGTTTCCGTCTCCTCCCCGGGTGTAAATGTGATCCATTTGTCTTGTGTAACTGTTACCCTGTCCGTTGATTCAAGCGCAGACAATGCAACATCTCTGGCAGGGTATGTTCCTGTCCTTGTCCAAACCAACAGCCCCAAGATACCAATAACGAGTATCGAAACGAACCCGATTAATGCAAACCGTATGATGTTCTTTGCTTTCATATTCACTCCACCCGATTTCGCCACCGCCCGTCAAGGCTCGCGGGCCAGACATTCAGCCTGGCCTTGTAAGATCCGCTCCCACGTGCCAAAGACTTTGGCGAGGCCTTGGCGTGAGCCCGGCCGAAGCCTTCAGTCGAGCCGTCCGGCAGGCTATTGGTCACGGCGACCACCGTTGCGCGTCGCGGCCCGTTCCATACTGAAGCCGCCCAACAAAGTCTCGATAGCAAATAGCTTCCCCCCTGATGCAACCCCTTTGATACTGCGGGCAGCTATGGACTACTAGAGATTCACCGGTTCGCCAGCGGTCTGGATTCGCACGCGTGGGATGCTTCTGCCCTGCATCGTCGTGTTTCCAATCCTCTAGCTTGTAGGACAGCTTATCATACTGTCGATACCTTGTCAAGTTAAGATCGACTTAAAATCAATAATAGCCGGATCGTGGTTGCTCTAGTCGCCGATGGCGCCGGAAAAAATGACAAGCACGGTAATGCCCGCAGGATTCAGCAGGTAGGGCACCGCCAGCGGATAAAGGGCTATCTTGGAGGCATCGCGCTCGCTTGCCCTCTCGTGGTGATCTTCTTCCCCACCACCACCCAACATCTTGAGGGCCAGCAATAGGAAGACGATGCCCCCGGCGATGTACAGCGCCTCGGGAGAAAAGTGGAGGAGCTTCATCAGGAATGCACCGAGCACCACCAGGATCAGGGCCACGGCCGTGGCTGTGCCTACCATCCGGTTCGCTATCTTTGTCCGGGTATCGCCGTCCATGCCGGCCGTCAGGTCCAGGAAGGGTACCAGGGCCACCTTGGGCCCCATGCCGATCAAGAGCAGGAGATCAGAATGTCAAGAATT
>JASFOV010000317.1:0-5862 GCA_050116355.1 Anaerolineae bacterium | reverse complement strand
CCGTCGATGCCGGGACCTACGACCTCGAAGTCCGCCTGGCCGGCACCGACACCGTGGCCCTCAGCGTCCCAGGTGTGAGCTTGGCCGATAGCACCGTCTACACCGTCTTTGCCATGGGCTTGGCCGGTGGCGAGCCAGCGCTGAAGGCCGTGCCCAGCGTTGATGCCAGTTACGAAGTCCCGACCACTCTGCCTGAAACCGGCGGGGAGATGGTCAACCTCTGGTTGTTGGTTGGCCTCAGCGCGGGCCTGGCCCTGATTGCTGGTGGGCTGTTGCTACGCTGGCACGAGAGGATAGTGGCGCGGTAGCCGCCTTGAATTGGTACCACTGCGGAGGCCCTGTCACCTACCAGGTGACAGGGCCTCTTCTTCAAGGATCACAGTCAACTACCGGCCGCATACCAAAGCAAAGGAATGGAGATGGACAGCGTTTTCGCTAGGCACAACCAGGATCGTAGCCGCCAGCTGGTGCTAAAACGCTTCCGCAAGGATATGGATTGATGCAGCTGGTAATCGCCGCCCAACAGGCAGCCACCCGTTCGGCGCTGCGGATATTGCTGCGCGAGGAGGCCGATCTGCAGGTGATCGACGAGGCGACCGATAGTGAAGCGCTGGTGGCCCACGTAGAAACCTTTCGCCCCGACGTTGTTGTCCTCGATTGGAGGTTGCCTGGGCAACCCCTGGCCCAACTCATCGCGGCTCTGCACAACCACAACAAGCGACCGGGTGTGATCGTCCTCAGCGGGCGCCCCGAGATCGAGCAAGACGTCCGTGCGGCGGGCGCCGACGCTTTCTTCCATATGGGCGATCCCCCGTGGCGGCTGGTGGCTCTGCTGCGGACCTTTGGCCCAGGGGTGGACGAGAGGAGATAGGCGCCCCATCACGGTGGGAAACAGCCCAATCTACAGGGAGGGAGATAGGTGGTTCCTAGAGAAAGGGATGCGACGGAGATCCTCCGTCAGCTTGCCCGGCAGGACGAGGCCGTTAGCGCCTCGCTGACGGTACGCACCTTCGGCACGGGCCAGACCGTGTGTCCGGCCGAGGAGATGGCCTCATCGCTGTGCCTATTGGTGAGTGGGCGGGTGCAGCTATTTCGCATGACCGGCCACGGACGCCGGTTCGTCGTTGCTACCCTCGAGTCCGGCTCGGTCTTTGGCGGCGAATCGCTGCTGGGCGATCCGAGACCTACCACCTGGGCGGTGGCGCTGGAGCCGTGTACCGTCTGGGTATTTCCCGCCAATCGCGTGGTAGAGCTGTCGACGGCCAATGCTATGTTTGGCTTTGGTTTGATGCAAGCCATGGGCCAACGGGTGACAGAGGCCGAACGGCGGTTGGAGCGGATGGCCTACAGCACAGTCTCGGCGCGCCTGGCGGCGCTGTTGCTGGATCTGGTTCAGGCCGAACCGGACATGACGGTACGCACCACGCACCGGGAATTGGCCGACATGTTGGGTACGTGGCGCGAGACGATCAGCAAAACCCTCCAGGACTTTCGCTGTCGCGGGCTGGTGGCTTCCCGCCACCGGCAGCTGACTCTGTTGAATAGGGAAGGGTTGGCTCAAGAGGCGGGCCGGTCGCCAACGCCTACAGGGAACGGAAGCTCACCAGCTTTTGCCGCTCTTCATCCCAAAGATTCATCCGCAAGGATCTGAGACTGGTGGCAATGGTGAGCGGTGTAACGACCCGCATGGCCGGGACCTGATCATAACACGCTTGCAGCTTGTAGTTGGGAATGCGCGGGCGCAGGTGGTGAATGTGATGCAGGCCGATGTTGCCGGTAAGCCACTGCAGCACCTTGGGCAACTTGTAGTATGAGCTCCCCTGCAAGGCTGCCTTTACCGGATCCCACACCCCGTTGCGTGCCCAATAGACGTCCTCATATTGGTGCTGAACGTAGAATAGCCAAAAGCCGAGCGTACCAGCGATGAGGATGATGGGCAACTGGATGAGCAGATAGGTCCCTAGGCCGATGGTCAGACTGGCCAGCACGAGTATGGCGAGAATGGCCACGTTGGTAATGAGCACGCTGCGCCGCTCGCGCTTTTTACTCCCCTTCCGGTAGAACCGCTGGCCAATCAGGAAAGAGACAGCGGGCCCTAGACCAAACATGATCAGAGGATTCCTAAACAGGCGGTAGGCGATCTGTGTCCGCCGCGGCGCGGCTTGGTACTCCTCGACGGTCATGGTCCACACATCGCCAACGCCCCGCCGATCCAGATTGCCGGCTGTGGCATGGTGTTTGGCATGGGCGATTCGCCAATCGTGATAGGGTGTGAAGGTCAGGATGCCAGAGATATAGCCCACAAGGGTGTTGGCCCGTGGCGAGGGGAAAAAAGACCCGTGGCCGCAGTCGTGAAAGAAAATAAAAATACGCACCAGCAGCGCGGCAGCCACAACGGCCAGCGCCAAGGTAACCCAGTAGGATACTCCCGTATTGACCGTGTAGACCATCAAGATCCAAAGGCCAATGTACGGTACAAACGTATTCACCAGTTGCCAGATTGCCTGGCGGTGGTTGGGCTGTGCGTACTGGGCGACTTCTTCATGCCAGTCGGGCTTGACTGCCCGGGCTCTAATAGGTCTCGAGTCATCGGCCAAAACACACCTCCTGCTAGGTGGTACCCAGGCCTGCTTGCTCACGCTTCCTGAGACAGCGAGGCTATTGTCAAAGGTCCGTTCAGGGTCCTTGTCTATGGAACAGCGGCAAAGGCAGCGACCGGGGCATAGGCCACGCCCACCATGCTCGGGCCAGTGTGGGCACCCAATACTAGGGACATGGGGCCAGTTGGCAACCAGGCGCAGTCAAAGCGCTGGTCGATAGCCTCATGTAACAGTTCTGCCCCCGCGGGATTGTGCGAATAGAGCACCTGTACGCGCAGGGGACTGCCGGGGGCGTGCTGGCCGGCCATATGATCCACGAGCCCCTTGACCGCTCCCTTGAAACTGCGCGCCTGACCCAATTGTACGTAGGTGCCATGCACCCTTTCCACGCCGATCAACGGCTTGAGGTTCAGCAGCGATGCGATCAAGCCCTTCATATGGCTGATACGCCCACCGTGGATCAGGTATTTGAGCTCTTTGAGGGTATAGATGCTGTTCGTGGCCGCGCCGATGCGCGCCATCAGGTCCAGGATCCGGTCCAGACTCCAGCCCGCTTGCACCGCGTGGGCCGCGGCCTCCACTTGCCACCCAGCCGCAGCCGACAGGGTCTTGGTGTCGACAAGGGTGATATTGGCCTCCGGTACCAGTTCAGCTCCTGCCTGGGCGGCGTTGAACGTACCACTCAGTCCCGAGCTCATGTGGATCGATAGAATATCCGGATCGGTCGCCGCCAACCGGCGATAGGTTTCGGCAAAAGCGCCGGCTGAGGGCTGCGACGTGGTCGGCAGGCTATCCGTTGTCGCCAACAGGCGGTAGAACTCATCCGGCTGAATATCTACATCTTCACGGTACGATACACCATCCAGGGTGACGACCAACGGCACGGCGTGGATGTCCAGTGCTGCCATCTGCTCTGGAGGCAGGATACGATCGATACCACTATCAGTTACGATTTGCATAGGTGACCCCGTCCCTTGTACCGTCTAGACTTCCATCAGCGCCACGGTCACCACCGGCCGGCGCTTGGTTTCCCGGTAGAAAAAGCTGGACAGCGCGCGCTCAACCTTCTCCTCGACCTTGTGCGGACCGGTGCCGCCCTGGACCGATGCGGTCGCGCGGACGACGTCCTCAGCCCGGGACAGCAGATCATCGGCGTCGGGCACATAGACAAACCCACGGGTAATAATTCGAGGCTGTCCCACCGCCCTACCTGCCTGGCGGTCGTAGCCGGCAATGGCGGTCACAAACCCACTCTGGGCCAACCCGTCTCGCTGGTTCATGACCATCGGTCCTACCTCGCCGACCAGGGAGCCGTCGACAAACACATAGTCGCCGGGCACACGCTGTCCGATCTCTAGCTGGTCCTCATCGATGGTCACCGGGTAACCGTTCTCGATGACGGCGATGTTCGACTTGGGCATGCCCAACTGTTGGGCGATCTTGCCGTGCTGCGTCAGGTGCCGCAACTCGCCGTGAACAGGTACAAAGAACTTGGGGCGCAGCATGTTGAGCAGTAGCTTGAGTTCCTCCTGGCTGGCATGGCCGGAAACGTGCGTCTGCGCCACAGGACCGTAGTAGACGTCCGCGCCCCGTTGGAAGAGGCGGTTGATGAGGCTATGCGTCGTTTCCTCGTTGCCGGGAATGGTGTGCGAGGAAAGTACCACGGTGTCCTGGTCTTGGATCTGCAACGAATGGTGCCGGCCGGTGGCCAAACGGTTCAGGACCGCCATCGGCTCGCCCTGCGATCCGGTGGCCATGATGATCACCTGTTGGGGCGGCAGGTTCTTGACTTCGTCCAAGCTGACCAGCATGTTGTCCGGGATAGTGAGATAGCCCAGCTCACGGGCCATTTTGGTGTTTTCGACCATGCTCCGTCCGGCAATGGCGATCTTGCGATTGTGTCGCTCGGCTACATTCACGATCTGCTGGATGCGCGAGATCAACGAAGCAAAAGTGGCAATGATCAACCGTCCTGGTGCCTCGCGCATAATCTGGTGAAATGAATTCTCCAGCACCGCTTCTGAGGGCGTAGCGCCCGGCTGATCAGCGTTGGTGCTGTCTGAGAGCAGCATCAAGACGCCGCGCCGGCTGAATTCGGCTAGCTTGGCTTGGTCCGTGGGCCAGCCATCCACCGGCGTATGGTCGAGCTTGAAATCGCCACTATGCACGATCAGGCCGGCGGGCGTGGTGATGCCCAGTCCCACCGAATCTGGAATAGAATGGCAGACGTGATAAGGCTCGATGGTGAACGGGCCAATATTGATTACGTCACCGGCCGTGTAGGTGTGCAGGTTCGTGGTCTCTAGCATCTGCTCATCTTTGAGCTTGACCTCGATCAAGCCACGGGTCAGACGCGTGGCATAGACCGGTACGTTAAATTCTTTCAGAAAATGAGTCAGAGCGCCGATGTGATCCAGATGCCCATGGGTAATGAGAACTGCGCGCAGGATCTCCTTTTTGTCGAGCAGGTATTCCCAATCGGGCAGGATATAATCAACGCCCAACATATCGGATTCAGGAAACATCATGCCTGAATCTATGACAATCAAATTGCGGCCGTACTCGATACTCATCATGTTCTTGCCCACTTCTCCCAGGCCGCCGAGGGGCACAATTCGTAGCTTTGCAGTCAGTTTACTTCTCCTAGCGGGGATGGTAGTCAGAATATCTCTTCAGGGTTTATCCAGCTGGTTTCAAGCCTCCCCACGACGGACTGGGCCAGGCTGGACCTGTTTCAATCTTTTTCCGTTACTGCTCTTGAGGAATGGCAGCTCAAGCCCTACCCATAAAGCAGCGCGGACCAGAACGAACCCGGTCCGCGCTGCTGTGTATGGCTTTCATGTTGCCGGTCACCTTCCGGTGACTGGCGATTCTACCAACGAGGTCGACGCCCGCCGCGATCGGTCTTGGGTTTGGCCTTGTCTACTCTGATCTCTCGCGCATCAACCGTTTTGCCGTTCAAGCCGCCGATGGCTTCCTGGGCTGCTTCCTCGGTCGACATTTCGACAAAGGCAAAGCCCCGGGACCGGCCGGTGTAGCGATCGGTGATCAGATTGACCGATTCAATCTGGCCATATTCCGCGAACAGCGCGCGGAGCGTGTCCTCTGTGGTGTCGTAGCTCAGGTTGCCGACGTACAAATTCGTCGCCATGCTCGTGGCTACCAGCCGATGACTGAGACGTCAGTCGCCTGCAGGCCCTTCTGGCCCTGCTCCACGGTGAACTCGACGTTCTGTCCCTCTTCCAGATTCCGGAAGCCTTCA
>JASFOV010000316.1:0-5875 GCA_050116355.1 Anaerolineae bacterium | reverse complement strand
GCGAGGCCTGCTTGCCACTGACCCACGCCTCGCTGGCCGCTCTGCTGCGCTTCGAGGATGAATTGGGCGCCAGCCCGGACTATGTACCCATCGGCTGCCTCATCTTGGCCCGCCCCCATTCGGTGCCCTGGCTGCGTCAGCGATATGCACGCTTGCAGACGATGGGCATCGAGTGCTCTTTGGTCGCGGCCGATGAAGTCGAACGCTTCACCCCCGGTCTCAACTTGAAAGAGATCGAGATCGGCCTCTACCTGCCCGAAGAAGGTGTGCTAGATCCCCACTGCATGATGATGGCCTATGCCGCACAAGCTCGACAACGAGGCGTCCGCATCCTGGAAGGCGTTACGGCCACGGGCTTGGTGACCCGGGCCGACCGCGTGCAGGGCGTAACCACCACCAGCGGCACCATCGCCAGCGAGTGGGTCGTGAACGCGGCTGGCAATCGGGCGCAAGAGGTCGCGACCTGGGCAGGTCTCGATCTACCCCTGATCCTTATTAAGCGTCACATTGTGGTCACCGGCCCGGTCCCCACCTACGCGGAGCCCATCCCGTTCACCTACGAAATGGATCCAACCTGGTACATGCGGCGCGAGGGACCTGGGCTCCTGCTGGGCATGGGCTCGGCTGAGATCGAGTCACTGGATGACAATGTGGACGCGGACGCCATCGAACGCCTCATCGACTATTCCATCGACCGTGCCCCAGCCCTGGAACAGGCGGGCCTGATGACCAGTTGGGCCGGCCTCCGCCCCGTCACGCCCGACGATGACCCAATTCTGGGCCGCATCCCCCACCTGCGGGGCTATATCAACGATTGTGGCTGGGGTGGGCACGGAGTCATGCACGCCCCTGCAGCGGGGATGGCGCTGGCCGAATTGATCGCAGAAGGTGAGTCGACTGCGATCGACCTCCGGCCCTATCACGCCGATCGCTTTAGCCAGACCAGCGCAACGTAGCCGTAGCATCGCCCAGCGCACGAACCCCCATACCTGAGCATCCTAGAAGCGCAGACCAGGGTTCCGTACACACTCTTGCAGAACGCTCCGAACTGCGGTATAATTTCGACAAGTCAGTCCAAAGTTGGGAACTAGCACGCCAAACTGAGGACAGTGGGTAGTTTGGCGTCTAACCTAACTGGGAGGAAGCGGCTTGCCTCAGGCAGAATGTACAAGCCGCGACAGCAAGGTCCGCGTTCTGGGATCGGAAATGGCATCGGGATGCAGGGAGATATTCCCTGCGACCTGCTGCCACGTTCCATCGATGTGCAGATAGACACTGAGCGCTTGGACCTTGATCTCAAATAGACCACCGGCGTCCCATCTACCACGCAAGCGAGCGACATAGGGTACCAGGCACGCGGCACCACGGAAGACATAGTCGATCTCGACCATCTCGTAGTCGATGAGTTTCACGTGCTCTGACAGTGTCTCAATCTCGGCAACAAGGGCGGATGCACTGTGGAGAATGGCTCGGGTGTTGATGGTGAAACCACACCAGTTCGGGACATAACCTTGACCGGCTGATGTCCAGTCCTGATCGATGTACGCTCTCAACGTAGCATCAATGTGATACCGGATCTCATCCTTGTGCCGTTCATGCATCGCAGCCTTCTACTCCCTCTTCTGGGGTTAGCGACATGGGCGTCTCAGCAAATCTAACGGTTACTGACCCAGAGTTCCACCGGTAGACCGAGCCAAAGTTATTATACCACGCAGCCATCAAAGGTTCGTGAGAAAGATGTCAAAAGAGAGAGCTCAGGCAAAACTGTATCTATTGGGCACGCCACGCATTGTCGTTGCAGGCACGCCACGGCGTTTGCCCTACCAGAAGGTCACAGGCTTGCTGGCCTACCTAGCGATCACGGCTCGGGTCCACAGCCGGACCGCACTGGCCACTCTTTTGTGGGGCCACGTCGACGACCGGCGGGCCAACAGCAGCCTGAGGAACGCCCTCTATGTCATACGGCGCGAGCTGGAGCCAGCCGATTGGTTGTCGGTGAGCCGCCACAAAGTGGGCATCGACTCGGCCCACGTCTGGCTGGATTTCGATCACTTCAGGCAGGTCATCACAGACAAAACACCTGGTATCCCCGCCCTGAACGAGGCACTGGCGTTATGGCGCGGTCCCTTCCTGGACGGCTGCTTGGTCAAAGAGGCTCCCGAATTCAACACCTGGGTCAGCGGCATCCAGGCGCAGATCGATCGATATCACCTGGAAGGCTACCTGGCGCTCAGTCGCGCCCATGAACGTGCGGGGCAACAGCAGGAAGCCCTGGATTCCGCGCTCAATGCGGTCGCCTTGGATCCCCTGTACGAGGCCGGGCAGCGCCAAGTCATGCGCATCCAACTGCAGATGGGCAGACGGAGCGCCGCTCTTCAGCAGTACGAACAGTGCCGGGCGACGCTGCTAGAGCAGTTGGGGGTTCTGCCCGATTCCCGTACCCAAGCGCTGCACCGTCAGGCGATCACCCAGGATTCTGCTCCAGCGGGATCGCTAGCGAGAAGAAAGTCATCCAGGAAACGACAGGTGTTCGTGGGCCGGCAAAGAGAGATGGCCACCCTCAATGAGCACCTGCGGGCGGTCCGGCGCAACGGCCGGGGACGGTTGGTGCTCATCGAAGGCGAAGCCGGTGTCGGCAAGACCCGCCTAGTGACCGAGTGGCTGGATACTCTGTGCGATGTGCACATCCTGAACAGCCGCTGTTTCGAGGCGGAACGCAGTATACCCTATCACCCTTGGATCGATATGCTGCGCACTTCGATGCGCCACACGGACTGGCGACAGCTCAAGCTATCCACCTTGTGGCTGAGCGAGCTGACCCAACTGATCCCAGAATTGCGGGGCTCGTACCCAGATCTGCCGCAACCCGCCCCCCCGGATCCCGACCTAACCCGGGGACGCTTGGGAGAAGCCATACACCAGTGGCTGAGAGCGCTCGGTCAGCGACAGCCAATCTGCCTTTTTCTTGATGATGTGCAATGGATCGACCGTGCCAGTTTGGCGGTGTTCGGGTACGTTTTGCGACATTGCGCCGACTTGCCGTTGCTGGCTATCGGCACCCAGCGCCGGGAGGAGATAGACCCTGCCTGGCAGCGAACGCAGAATCTACTCAGCCGCGAGGGCCTGGGCCACACCATGAGCCTCTACCGCCTTTCCTTTTCAGAGGTAGCGGCCATGGCCCGAAACATCGGCTTTCACGCCACCGATCCAGATGCCTTCCTGAAGCGCCTCTTCCGCGAGACGGAGGGAAATCCCCTCTTTGTTGTCAAAATCCTGCAGAGCCTGCAAGAGGTGGATGTCGATCCCTTGGGAGAATGGCCGATCCCGCCCACAATCAAGGATCTGATTCAAACGAGCCTGGATCGTCTGAGCACACCAGCCTACCAGATGCTTTCTATTGCCGCAGTCATAGGCCGGAATTTCGAGGTTCAGACTCTGCAGTCCGTAACTGACCAACCGCCAGGTCATGTGCTGTCCGCCCTCGAAGAAGGGCTAAGCGCCGGCCTCATTATGGAAGATGAGAGGGGATACGACTTTTCTCACGACCAGATCCGCGGGGTTCTGTACGGCCAGATCAGCCAGGCACGACGACGGCATCTGCACTACCGCCTGGCAGAAGCGATGGAACTCCATCATCGAGATGACTTGTCCCCTTTCTTTGGTCTGCTGGCCAACCACTTTGAGGCGGCAGGCGAAGCCGAACGAGCACACGATTATGCCCTACGGGCTGCCAAGCGGGCTGTCGAGCTGTACGCCGACGAAGATGCACTTGGCTGGTACAATCGGGCTCTAGCGTTGGGTGGGACCGCCCCCCCGCAACTAGTCCCCGGTATGGCCTCGCAGGTGATCCCATTCCAACAGCCATGCTTCTCCACGATGCAATCACTGGATACCTTGAGCCTGATCTATCACCAACAAGGCCTGATCCACCAGCGCAATGGGCGATACGAAGTGGCACAGGAGCGCTTCCAGCAAGCCCTGGCTCGGGCCAGCAAACGGGGACATCTAGATGAACAGGCCGCTGCTCACAGCCTCCTCAGTTATCTTGGCTACCTTCGCGGAGACTATGAATCGCTGAAGGAACATGCGCTACGATCCGTCGATCTGGCAAAGGAGGCTGGAGCGAGCGCAATCCGGGCGGAAGGGCTGCGGAATCTGGGGATTGCTGCCTACGCAACAGGAGATTATCAGCAAGCCCTTGAGATCTATCAAGAGTCACTGGATATGAGCTGCACAATTGGCGATCGGATTGGGATGGCCAAGTGCCACAACAACATCGGTTTTGCCCTGCGGACCTTGCGTCGATTTGATGACGCGGTGGCCGCCTTTGAGCAAGCCCTTGCGTTGCACAAGGCTACAGGGTCGATCGAAGGCGCAGCGGGTGTCTTGGCCAATATTGGTAGCGTCT
Source organism: Anaerolineae bacterium (assembly GCA_050116355.1). GTDB lineage: Bacteria > Chloroflexota > Anaerolineae > JAAYZQ01 > JAAYZQ01 > JASFOV01. Next base: position 1,467 of record JASFOV010000316.1, on the reverse strand, counting down.
ACGCTCACAAAGGAGATATCGTGCCGGCATTGGCCCATTTGACACAGGCCATCGAGCTGAGCAATGAATCTCACGCCACTTGGATCATGGTCAAGGCCTATCGCACCTTGGGCAATACCTACTTGCAGGATGGTCAATGGGACCAGGCCTTGAACGCTGCGGAAAAGGCCCGTGACTTGGCCGAGACCCTTGGTAGTAAGGAAGATCTGGGTGCTGCCTATCGGCTGATGGGTGAGATTGCCGCAGCCAATCCCGAGAGTGCCTTGGGATCCGCCGACCGCTACTTTGAGAGAGGGTTGGCCATGCTGCAAGAAGTCGGAGAGGAGTACGAGTTGGGCCGCCTCAAAACGAGTCTTGAGACGTACCGTTCGACCCAGCAAGGGTAGCCTCCAGACTCGCTGTTTTGACGAATTCTTGACAGGCTGTTGATGTCTGTATGTTATAATCAAAGCCGTGGTCGACCAACCGGTTCCTATGGTTCCAAAAGAAAGGGAGGAAAAGATGAAGAAACTGACCTGGCTTGCCACGGCTCTCGTTGTAGTGACGCTGGCACTCGTTTCCTGCGGCGCCACGCCAGAGCCAGAGACGATCGTCCAGACGGTGGAGGTCGAAAAGACCGTGGTCGAGACCGTCGAAGTCGAAAAGACCGTCGTGGAGACCGTCGAGGTCGAAAAGACCGTCGTCGAGGAAGTGGAGGTTGAAAAGGTCGTCACCCCGACACCGGATCCTTCCGGCATCAAGCGCGGCGGCACCCTGATCGCTGGCATTGCCGCCGATCCGCAGGGATTCGACTCGCACACGACTTCAGCCTATTCGAGTTTCGAGATTCTGGAAAACGTCTACGACCAACTAGTCACTGTGGATGAGAATCTCAACATGGTGCCCTCCTTGGCCGAGAGCTGGGAGGTCTCTGACGACAATCTCACCTGGACCTTCACCCTGCGCGAAGGGGTCGTGTTCCACAATGGTCGTCCCTTGACGGCGGACGATGTGGTCTACAGCTACGAACGCATTATGGATCCAGACACTGGCTCGGGCGTCGCCTGGCGCTTCGGCTCAGTGGAGAGCGTCGAAGCGGTGGATGATCTGACGGTTGCCATCCATTTGACCGAGCCCTCGCCCAATCTACTGGGCCGCATTGGCGGCTATGGTGGAATGGCGATCATCCCCAAGGAGATCGTGGAAGATGGCAGCGTCGATACCAACCCCGTCGGTACGGGACCGTTCAAATTCGTCGAGTACGTACCCGGCGACCGTGTCGTCCTGGAAGCCAACCCGGACTACTGGGAAGAGGGCAAACCCTATCTAGATGAAGTGATCTTTAAGCCGATTCCGGACGAAACCGTACGGCTGACCAACCTGTTGGCCGGCGAGGTGGACTGGGTGGATAGCCTGCCCCCGCAGCGCGTCACCGACCTGGCCACCTCCGGCGAGGTGATCGTCGACAAGGTCAGTGGTGGAGACTAT
>JASFOV010000315.1:0-5876 GCA_050116355.1 Anaerolineae bacterium | reverse complement strand
TCTACGACCTGCTCCCATGTGTCGCTCATTCGCCCCCCTTTGCACCTCTTATACCGCAGTCGACCAGGATTGTCAAGGGGGACAGAGAGTTTTTTTTGAGCTACCTGCTTTATCCACAACTTCCGAATAGAGACATCCTGAGCTGATCTCCCATCGATCTCCTGGAGGTGGAACGGCAGAGCGTCTGACCGCTGCCTCTGACCGGCCTGGTTTTGACAGGCTGGCGTTTCCGTGCTATACTGATTACGGTAATTTTAAATACCAAAATTGCCAGCCTACTGGAACCCTTTCACGCCCGGCTAGGCCGACAACAATACGAAACCAGAGAAAAGGAGAGCAAAATGGAACTCAGCAAGAAGATGCAAGACGCTTTGAACGAGCAGATCAAGGAAGAGTTGGCTTCGGCCTACATCTACCTGTCGATGGCTGCCTACTGTGAATCGATCAACCTGGGTGGGTTTGCCAACTGGATGGAGGCTCAGGCGGGCGAAGAGCAGGAACACGCCATGAAGTTCTACAACTTTATCCACGACCGTGGGGGTCGCGTAAAGCTGTTGGCGCTGCCCCAGCCGCCCACGGAGTTCGAGGGGCCGACCGACGTGTTTGAGAAGACCTTGGAACACGAACAGTACATCACCGGCTGCATCCATGATCTGTACGCGCTGGCCGTTGAGGAAAATGACTATGCCAGCCTGGGCATCCTGCAGTGGTTTGTGGATGAGCAGGTCGAGGAAGAAAAGACCGCCGGTGATATCCTAGAATTGCTCAAGAAGATCGGCGACAAGGGCCAAGGACTGTTCATGCTCGACCGGCAGCTGGCCCAGCGTGGCAGCTAACTCGCGGTAATTCAGGCGCCACAGATTTAGATATCGAGCGACACAAGGGCGGAATCGCAGCACACCCGGCGATTCCGCTCTTGTTACATGATAGGAAGCAAAGGGTTATGGATTCTATTAGAATTGTCCTGGCAATGCATGGCGCTCCACCCAGTGATTTCCCTCGCCAAGAGGTTGCCGAGCTTTTTGCTCTGCACGGCCGGCTGGAGCACGCAGCCGGGCCGGAGCGTGCAGCCCTGGAACGCCGCTACAACGAGCTGCACGCCAAGATGCGCGCCTGGCCCCGCACTGCGCAGAACGATCGCTTCTGGGCCGCCTCCATGGAGATGGCGAACGCACTCAGCCAAGAGACGGGGCACACGGTAGTGGTTGGTTTCAACGAGTTCTGTGCGCCCAGTCTGGACGAGGCACTAGACGAGGCCGCAGCCGAGGGCATCGAGCGGATCGTCGTCCTGACGCCGATGATGACCCGGGGCGGTGAGCACGCCGAAGAGGACATCCCGGCGGCCATCCGCCGCGCCAAGGAGCGCCACCCACAGATTCATTTCGCCTACGCTTGGCCTTTCCCTACCGACGAGATCGCACGCTTTCTCGCGGCGCAGATCAACAACTTGGTCTAGGGGGAGCTGTGGTTCGCGATCCCGCTCTGGTGCTATTTGACGGCGCCTGCGGCGTATGCTCGGCGGCGGTGGAGTGGGCACAAAGCCGCGATACCGGGGACGAACTCGACTTTGTGCCCTTCCAAACGGCAGATCTCGACCGCGTCGCCCCCGGCCTCACCCTCGAGCAGGCCAGCCAATCGCTCCATTTTGTACGACAGGACGGACAGCGTTTCAAGGGAGCTCGAGCCACCTTTGAGACCCTGCGGCGCTTGCCGGGATTTTGGGGGTTTGCGGGAGCGATTCTTTCCTTCGCACCGCTGAGCCTGCTGGCTGAGCCCTTTTACCGGTCTTTTGCCCGGCACCGAGGCGCGATCTCCCACCGGTTGGGACTGGATCACTGCGCGCTGCCCAGCCCAGATTCATCTTGAGCGGCGGGGCAGCAAGGTCCAACATGCACAATACCCCGCAAGATCCGGTGGACCTTGCGGGGTACTATTCTATGCGGGATAGGACCCGCTGCTCAGCTACACCATCCGGTTGAACAGCAGCAGTTTTTTGACCTCACCAATTGCCCTGGTCACGTCGATATCGCGAGGACAGGCCCCCACGCAATTAAAGACGGTCCGGCAGCGCCATACGCCATCCCGGTCGTTGAGCACCTCCAGTCGTTCATTGGCCCCTTGGTCGCGGCTATCGAAGATGAAACGATGGGCCTGGACGATGGCCGCGGGCCCCACATAGTCGTGGTTGCCCCAAAACGACGGGCAGGAGCTGGTACACGCTCCGCAGAGAATGCACTTGGTTGTATCATCAAATCTGGCCCGATCCTCAGGGCTTTGGTAGCGCTCCGTGGGTGGTTCCGGTTCGTAGTTGATAAAGAACGGCTTGATGGAACGATACTTTTCAAAGAAGGGCTCCATGTCGACCACCAGATCCTTGATGATGGGAAAACCGCGCAAGGGCTCAACTGTGACTTGCGTTCCCACATCCTGCATCAATACCTTGCAAGCCAGCCCATTGGCGCTGTTGATCGTCATCGCATCGGAACCACAAACGCCGTGGGCGCACGAGCGCCGAAAAGCCAAGGTACCGTCGTGGTACCATTTGACCTGATGCAGGGCATCCAATAGGCGATCGGTGGGTTCCACCTCGATCTCGTATTCCGCCCAGTATGGCTTGGGATCTGATTCGGGATTGTATCGCTGGATTTTGATGGTTACGTGCATGGTCGTTTCTCCCTACAACGCCTTGGAATTCCTCACGGACGATGTCCTCTGATGCACGGCGCGCATTGCGCGCCCCAACCGCCCTAGTAGGTCCTAGGCTTGGGCTCAAAGCGGGTGATGGTTACCGGCTTGTACTTGAGTTCGATACCGTCATCCGTCCGGTAGGCCAAGGTGTGCTTCAGCCAGTTGTCATCATCGCGCTCAACAAAGTCCTCCCGCGAGTGAGCGCCCCGGCTCTCCTTGCGCGCCAACGCGCTCGCTGCAGTGACCTCAGCCAGATCTAGCAAATAGCCCAGCTCGATCGCTTCCAGCAGCTCGGTGTTGAAATGCTTGCCCTTGTCCTGTAGACTTACGTGCTGGTACCGTTCCTGGAGTTCGTGAACTTGGATCAGGGCAGCCTCCATTTGGGCTTCCACGCGGAATACACCCACGTTGTCCATCATCAGCTCCTGGAGCTCGCGGCGAATGTCGGCCACAGATTCTTCTCCCCTACCGGCCAACAGCCGCTCCACCTCGTCGCACGCCTCACATTCGGGCTCCGCTGGCAAGGGCACAAAGCCGGTCTCGTCAAGGTAACGAGCCATGTCACGCCCAGCCCGCCGGCCAAAGACGACCAAGTCGACCAAGGAGTTGGTACCCAGACGATTGGCCCCGTGCACCGATACACAGGCACACTCCCCCGCCGCGTAGAAACCAGACAGCGGGGTATTGTTCTCATCGACGACGACCCGTCCGTCCAGGTCGGTTGAAATGCCGCCCATAGCATAATGGGCCGTGGGTTGTACAGGCATCGGCTGCTCGGCCGGATCGATGCCCAAGTAGGTCTGACAGAAATCGGCAATGTCGGGCAACTTGGCCTCCACGACCTCACGGCCCAAATGGCTTGCATCTAAATTCACATAATCATCACCGTTGATACCTCGACCGGCCTTCTCCTCCAGGTAGATGGCGCGCGATACGATATCACGCGGCGCCAGATCGAGGAGCGTGGGCGAATAGCGCTCCATGAAGCGCTCCCCTTCATTGTTAAGCAGAATGCCCCCTTCCCCGCGCACCGCCTCGGTGATCAAGATGCCCATCTTGCGGATACCCGTGGGGTGAAACTGGAAAAACTCCATGTCCTCCAAGGGGATACCGTGCCGCAGGGCAATGGCCGGACCGTCGCCGGTCAGGGCGTGGGCATTGGACGTGATCTTGAACATGCGCCCCATGCCGCCGGTAGCAAACAAAACCGCCTTGGCGCGGAAGGTGTGGATCTCGCCGGTCAGGATGTGGTACGCCGTCACACCACAGGCCACACCGTCCTGGAGCAGCAGATCTAGGACATGATATTCATCAAAGAATTGAACGTCGTGCCGGACGCATTGCTGGTATAGCGTCTGCAGGATCATATGGCCCGTCCGGTCGGCAGCGTAACATGACCGGCGCACGGGTCCTTCGCCGAAATGATGGGTATGGCCACCGAAGGGCCGTTGGGCGATCTTGCCGTCCGGCGTCCGGTCGAAGGGTAAGCCCCAATGCTCCAGTTCGTATACCGTCTCGATGGCTTCGCGGGCTAGAACCTCGGCGGCATCTTGGTCCGCCATGTAATCGCCACCTTTGACGGTGTCGAACATGTGCCATTCCCAAAGATCCTCTTCGATGTTGCCCAAAGCCGCGCCGATGCCACCTTGCGCGGCGCCCGTGTGGGAGCGGGTGGGGTACAGTTTACTGAGGACCGCCACACTACCCACTGTGCCCAACTCGAGCGCTGCCCGCAGGCCCGCGCCCCCGGCGCCAACTATCACTGCGTCAAATGAATGATACATGATCAACTCCTCACAACAGAGCCACAAGAGGCGTTCGCCAGGGCTCTAGGCTTGGAAGGTAAAGATGACATAGGCGCCCAGGACGAGCAGCACAAAGATAACAAAGTACAGGATCGATTTGAGGAGCACCCGCAGCCCGGGCTGGCGGACATAATCGTCAAGGATAATACGCGCTCCGTTCCCAGAGTGCAGCCAGCCAAACAGTAACAGGAAAAAGTCATAGAGCCGCCAGAAAGGGGACTCCCACCGGCCAGCGATCACGTCAAAGTCGATGGCATCAACGCCCAGAATGATGTGCATATAGAACAGGTGAAAGCCGACCAGTAGAAACATGACGACCGCCGAGATACGCATAAAGAACCAGCTGTACAGCTCGAAATTGCTTGCTGGGCGAGGTCGGGCAGGACTGAACTGCATGATCTTCCCTCCTTCTGGATCAGTGGCTGAAGAACATACCCCGGATCATAATGATGGCCGAGGGGATATAGATGACGGCAAAGACAACGGCCACGATTCGCCACAGCAACGCCTGCTTCTTGCCGAGATCCGGCCAAAAGTCCATACTGACCACCCGCATGCCATTCAGGCCGTGGTACAGAGCGGCGGGAAACAGACCGAACACGATCGAGAGTTTGAACACAAATTGATGATAGAAGAACAACAAGGAGTTGAAAAGCTCGGGGCCAAAGGCCATGAGAAAGATATCGACAATGTGCAGAGCAAGAAAGAGGAATACCCCGACACCACTGAGCCGGTGGAGCATCCAGGCAATCTGTCCTTCACGTCCGCGGTAGGTCACGGCGCGGAAGAAACTGGCGATCACAGCCATGCGCTAACCTCCTTGTCTCGCATCTGGTGCCAGGGCGGGCGCCCCAGCGGAAACACGACGAAATTATACCCTAGCGCCAACCAGAAGTCAAACTGGACTGGATCAGGCCGATTGGATTGTTATGGATTGATTGGCGGGCACCCGGTCGTTCCACGCGGGCGGAGCGGACGACCGGGAACGGCGGCTGGACTCCGTACCGGTTGTTAGATCAGCGTGCGCAGCGGCAACAACGTTTGTGCAAGGGACTCGAGCCGGGCGCCGACAGCCGGATTTCGGACCGACTCGACCTGAGCCGCCTCGGTCAGCACAGCAAAAAAGGTGTTGTCCATCTGCGGCAGGTACCTGCCGATGAGCTTCTGAAGTTCTTCTTCGCTGCCTGCCAGCAAGAGATCTTTGATCACTTCGATGGCTTGGTCTTGGTCCATCGTCACCCTCTCTATCCGCCCGCTACCAGCTCTACACGCGAGCCTATACCTCTATGCCAGCAGGGCCCGGATGGCCGGAAGCGCATCCCGGGCGGCCTGCTCCCCCAGCGCTAGCAGCTCGTGCCGCTCTGATGTACGCACGACTGAGCC
>JASFOV010000314.1:0-5887 GCA_050116355.1 Anaerolineae bacterium | reverse complement strand
CGACAAACCGGGCACTTGCACATCTACCACCTCAGCGCCCAAGCTGATCAGGGTCTCAAGTGATTGCTCAAAGGCGTCGCGCACCTCATCGCTGATGCCCTGCAGGGCATACTGCCGGTCGAGGCCGACCCTCCAGCCAGAGATCCCATCGGCCAACGCCCCGGCATAGTCGGGGACAGGTCGCCGCGCCGTGACCGGGTCGGCGACATCCCAGCCAGCCATGGCCGACAACATGAGGGCCGCATCTTGCACCGTGCGGGCCATCGTCCCGGGGTGGTCCTGCTCCCAGGACAGAGGCATGATGCCGTGGCAACTGATCCGGCCAAAGGACGGCTTGAAGCCGACAATGCCACACAGCGCAGCCGGGATGCGGATCGATCCCCCTGTATCGGTGCCCGTAGCCATGGTGCATAGGCCTGCCGCCACGGCAGCGGCCGAACCGCCGCTCGAGCCGCCAGGGGTGCACGAGAGGTCCCAGGGATTGAAGACGTCCCCATAGTGGGCGTTGGTGCTCGTCACCCCACAGGCAAACTCGTTGAGGTTGGTTTTGCCAATGATCACCGCGCCGGCGTCCCGCAGCCGGGCTACCGTGGTAGCATCTCGCTCGGGCACACGGCCGGCCAGAATCTTGGAACCGCAGGTCGTCCGCGTGCCTGCCGTATCATAGAGGTCCTTGACCGCCACCGGAATGCCGTGCAGCGGACCGCGATCCTCGCCCGCGGCCAGTTCTACATCACAACGACGGGCAACAGACAGCGCCTCCTCGGCCATCACCGTGAGGTAGGCATTGAGATAGGGATTGAGGGACTGGATGCGCTCCAGCATAGTCTCCACAATCTCTGCCGCCGATACTTCTCGCTTACGCAGCAGCGTGCCTAGTTCGAGGGCAGTGAGGTAGTAGAAGTCCTTACTCATCAAGTACACCTTTCATTGAGACGATCCCTTCTTGAGCATCAGGTAGACGAAGAGCAAGATAGGGTCCGCCCCCCCAGACGCCAGATTCCGAATCGCAAGCCATAGTCGAACCAGCCCACAGATCGGCAGCTTGAAAGGAAGTCAAGCCGGATAGACAAGCTGCTTCATAAGACACTCCCTTGTTCAGAGATATCCACGAGGAATAGGATCGACTGACGCAACTCACTGTGCAAGCCTCCAATACAGGAACAAGAGCACAATGACGGACACTCGCTAGCTGACACGTAGCACTGTCCGGCCGACGACCTCACTCCGCTCCAGCCGTTGAAGGGCTTCTTCAGCTTGTTCCAAAGACAGCACATCGTCGATAATCGGCTTGATCTGCCCTAGAGCCATCATAGAGAGGACACGTTCGATCTCAAAGCGTTGCGCGTAGCGGGAGCCAATGAATTCCTTCTCCTGAAGGACAAATACGTCGGTGGGAAAGCGGGAAAAGCCCACCGGCATGTAACCCAATCCGACAACCCGTCCCCCCCGCCGGAGCATCTTGCCTGCTTCCTCCAGGGTCTCTTCATGGCCGACGATGTCGATGACGACATCGGCGCCACGGCCCGCGGTATAGTCATGGACAAGCGCCTGAGCTTCCTCTCCAGCCAGGGCAGCCCCCACTGCACCGAGTTTGATCGCTGTCTCCAGCTTGCGCGGGTCGATGTCGACCGCCACAACATGAGCCCCCGCCTCGCGGGCGATCTGCAGGGTGTGCAGTCCCACACCCCCCGTCCCCAAAACTACCACGATCTCGCCGGGTTGCACACGTCCTCGCGTGGCGACGGCGCGATAACCGGTACCAAAAGCGCAGGACGCAGCACAGACCTCTTCGGTTTCGATGCCTTCTGGAACACGGATGAGACGATCTGGACGGACGGACAGATACTCCTCGAATCCGCCCGGGGTTGAGAATCCGACCCAACCTTCCAGGTTCTCGCATAGCACTTCGCGCCCAATGAGGCAGGCGGGGCAACGCCCACAGGACCAATAGTTGTAGACCAGCACCCGCTCACCCGGCTGAAAGCCGGTTTCTGGTGGGGCTTCGACCACCTCAGCCGACACCTCGTGACCGGGCACGTGGGGCAGCTCGATAGAGGATGACCAGGTCATCCGGCCCCGTGCGACTTTGACATCTGTGTAACACACACCGCAGGCCAGGACACGGACAAGGACATAACCAGGCGCCACCTCCGGCATGGGCAGATCGAGTTGCTCTAGAGGGGCTGAATAGTCGGTAACTGCCATCGCTCGCATTGCACGGCACCCCTTTTTTCGCTCACTCCTGCATTCTCCAAATCTCGCCCACCGATCTGGCCTGGGACGAGATATGGTCGGCTAACAGGGTTTGACGCCTGTCCTCCTCCCAAATCATTTCCTCTAGGCTATCCCGCAGGCTTTCCAATGGACTAGACGGTTACGCTGGGTGGTCTTCACCCTTCCCTCCGCCCTGTGAGTGGACAGGTAACGACAGAGATTGTACCGTTCCGGTGGTGTCACCCATACTCACTCTTCAGGCGCCGTACTTTCGAGGTGCTGGTTCATTTGCCAGCTATATTCCTCAAGAGGGGACAATCCGAGGCTCTTGCGTCGCACGTCCACTTCCTCTTCGTCTTGAATCGGAAAAGGCACCATCCGCCCCTGCTCCGGCCTGAACTGCGTCCCATAGATCTGCGCTTTGCCCTGTGCCACCAGAACCCTGTCGGTCAGGTAGGCCACGTGCCGCCAGTCAGCCTCGTCCTGGTCAGCGGCCTTTGTGAGCAGCTCCAAACATCTCTTCTGAAACGACAGGTCGTCCGAATGCTGGATCAAGACCCAGGCGGCGTCCGAGCCATCCTCTCCAACCAGGCTGTAGCCAGGCCAGCCATATTGATCGACAATCTCTTTCATGCGCGCCGTATGAGCCTCGTCCAGCGCCTTCATCTGCTCGAAAAGTTCCTGGTTCGCCTCGCCCAACTCTTCTCTAGGCACAAAGACCTCATGGGGTGGTGTTGCCGTGGTCATAACGACCAGGTGCTCCTGGCGGATGCGCTGGTCCTCTTCGAGCATGACGAGCAGTTCTTGTCGCAGATCCGGGCGGTCATAGCGCTGGCAGCCACTCGCTGCCAGCAGAAGTATCGCCAAGAAAATGCAGCACAGGGGATTCATCCACCGGCTACCCAAGGGCGTCACGTCGCACCTTCCTCCCTGCTCCATAGCTCTTGTAGTCCATAGTCAGGCATGGCAGGGTCCTTGGTACCGGTAGTCTACTGTTGGATATATCGCTCAGGCAGCGAATGGGATTCAAAGAAATCCCAGATGACCTCGGTAGCGAATAGATCGTCACTGGTACCGCCAAAGATGGCATAGTTCCTGCCACCTGGCCATGTATGACCAGAACCTTCTAGCCAGTACAGTTGGAGCTCTGCGTCTTGTGCACATCGATTGTAGCGAATAACACGGACATCGCCATCCACATTTTCATCAAGCGAACTAGGATCACAACGAGTGTTGGACGCAACGAGAATAGGTGGTTTCCTCGTCAAATTGGAGTGGGCCATTGTGCGTCAGTTGCCAAGTGTGCTTTGAGAAACTGTGCGATGTCGTCCAGCGATTGAATGGCTTGGGGTAACGTTAGGTTTATTTGCCACACGTGCCACATGCGCGGATAGATCTCCAGTCGCACATCAACATCCACAGATTCGGCCAGACTTGCAATACGCATCGCATCATCGCGCAAGATCTCATCTTGTCCAGCATGCACCAGCAATGGTGGCAGACCCCGCAAATCGCCAAACACGGGCGAAATCAAGGGATTGTGAGCATCATTATTTCCGACATACGATTGATTGTAGAATTTCACCATTTTGGGCGACAACAGCGGATCTTTGAACCCCTTGCGCTGGCTGTCTCTAGGCGTGAGGTCGGTCACCGGCGAGAGACATGCCGCTGCTGCAGGAAGCAAGTTGCCACTGTCGCGCAATTTCATCAACATGGTAATCGTCAAGTTACCACCCGCTGAATCACCTGCGACCACAATATTCTGCGCCCCAATACCTTGATTCAACAGCCAAAGATAGGCAGTTACGCAGTCATCCAGAGCTGCAGGAAATGGAAAATCTGGAGCGGTACGATAATCCACCATCAGGATACGCATAGCCATCTTTTGCGCCAGATATGCCCCCATCTGAAGATGTTGGGGTGTCAATCCGAAAACGAAACCGCCCCCATGTAGATAGAGTAACACGTGCTCTGTCGAGCTGTTTTGGGGAATCAGCCATTCACACGACACACCATCTGCGCTGACTGCTTCACGAATCACATCAGCATCCAGCAGCACGCGTGCCATGCCTTGTTTCAGAATCCAGTGCGCCACTCGGAGCGGGATATATGACTGCATGAAACGGACAATGGGCAAACCCGCTCGGATTTTGCGTTCAGTAGATGAGATTGTCACTGACTTGCCTCTCCGCCAAGGTGATGAAAAAGTGTCAGCGCCCAACGAATGCTCCTACCATTTTACCACAATCCTGTCCTTCGCCAAAGCCACACTCCCAGCGACCCTGGTACCCACTGGAGAGGAAAGGGAAACGCTTCACCGAGTTGCTCACCCGCCTTAACTCATCCCAAGCCTGGCTCCACACGTAATTCCGCAGCATAAGCTCTTTGGGGTACGGATGGAGGCAGAATTTCTGGTGTACCCGACGCTCCGCTGGACACAAGTACCCGACGCTCCGCTGGGCACAAGTACCCGACGCTCCGCTGGGCACAAGTACCCGACGCTCCGCTGGACACAAGTACCCGACGCTCCGCTGGACAGCCCCGTAAAGCACGGGGACAGGCAGGCGCTTTTGCAGTTCACCGGATATCGTGTTATAATCCCTCAGAGAAGCAAGTGAGGCAAGCCAACTATGACCGAACGAATTACAGCACTGGATGAGGCCATTGGGATAAGTGAAAGGCTGTCCCCGTCCGACCGACTGCGGCTGATCAGCATCTTGTCGGAACGGCTACGGGGCGAACTGGAACAGGGTATTGAACCTATCGACATGCTGTCACTGGCCGGGCTCGGGGCAGAGATCTGGAAAGGCCTTGACGTCCCTACTTACCTGGAGCAGGAGCGCGCCAGTTGGGACAGCTAGGTGAGACCCTCGCTCGCCATGACATTGTTGGCGTAGATACCGCTCCCTTCATCTATCTGTGGGAGCAGCACCCCCGCTACTTGCCTCTAGCTGAAGAGCTTTTCCGCCACCTTAGACAGCCCCAGGTACAAGGCATCACATCAGCCATTACCTTGATCGAAACCTGCATACACCCTCAACGACAGGGCCGGTTCGATTTGGTGCAGGCCTATGAGAACTCCCTGCTACACTCGCAACAGATCCGGATGCTACCCGTGGACGCCGCACTCGCGCGCAGGGCCGTCATTCTGAGAGCAGCTTACGAGATCCATGTTCCTGATGCCCTACAGATTTCAGCCGCGCTTGAATCAGGTGCCACGCTCTTTGTCACCAATGATCGCCGGCTGAGCAAAGTCCAGGAAATCCAGATTCTCCTGTTTGACGACTATCTTGACTAGCGTTCGGACCAAAGCGGCTCTGCCTATAGATTCCGATACGACGCCGCAGCCCGAAATGCGCGGTGTTCTCGGTCTCAGTAATAGCCGAGGCTTTCCGACAAGGCTACTGCTTTCCTCTTGTGCTCAAACGTGATTGCGTAGCATCAGCTCCTTGGGGTACGGATGCAGGTACACCTGCTGGTGTACCCAACGCTGCGCTGGGCACAGGCACCCACTCGGGAACCGGGTAGCGGTTCAGGGCCGCGCGCCTACAGCGCGCGCCTTGGCAGAAGCCGCCCCACCAGAGGTGGCAACGGCTTCTGCAGCTACCCCGTTAGGGAATTCCAGTCTTGTTAGGCAGTCCCTGCCGATGGTCCTCGATGAGGCCCA
>JASFOV010000313.1:0-5892 GCA_050116355.1 Anaerolineae bacterium | reverse complement strand
CAAAGATCCAGATCCCCAGGAAGGTGGACTCGAGGAAAAAGGCCAGCAGGGCCTCGATGGCCAGCGGGGCACCAAAAACGTCGCCCACAAACCGTGAATACTCGGACCAGTTCATGCCAAACTGGAACTCCATCACAATGCCCGTGACCACCCCCATGGCAAAGTTGATCAGAAACAGCTTGCCCCAGAATTTGGTCATCCGTTTGTAGAGCTCATTTCCGGTGCGGACATAGACCGTCTCCAGGATAGCCACCAGAATGGAGAGGCCCAAAGTGAGGGGGACAAAGAAAAAGTGATAGACGGTGGTGAGGGCAAATTGCCACCGGGCCAGCGCCACTACATCCATACTTGATACCTCCTTGAACCAAGCATTCGCCTTGTGAAGCAAACCACAAGCCGGTCCAAGGATACCACAAGGACGTCCCCCTGTCAAAGAAGAGATGCAGCAGTTCTGAAAAAAGAGACGCCAACCCCAAGTCGCACCCTGCGGCGACAAACGATCGTGCGTTGCAGCCCAACCCCCAGCGCCCGTCCGATGGTGATACAGCACCGCCTGGTTCGCGCCCAGAATGCGGTCCAGCCTCCTCTCCAGAGCGGGTTTCAGATGCACGGTTCCGCCCGGCCCAGGCCAGAATGTTAAATGATGCTATATCTTGTTACAACTTGTAATACAAAATTTGACAGGCCGCCCCATTGGTGATACACTCCCTCCAGTTCAAAGGGGACCGTGCCATCCGTGGATGACTTGCTTACAACCAGACAGCTACAGGATCTACTCCAGGTCGATCGGATCACGATCTACCGCATGCTGAATGACGGCCGCCTGCATGGATTCAAAGTCGGCGGCCAGTGGCGGTTCTCCCGGCGCGAGATCGAGGCCTGGCTTCAGGAGCAGCAGAACCATCTGGAGTCGAGCACGGCGTCCGCTAGACGCAGGGGACCGCTGCAGCCCTCGCCTCAGGCCTTGCCCCTGGCTTGTATCCAGACGATTCAAGATGTGTGCGCCGAAGCGCTTGACATTGGGTCGGTCACCATCGATGCCGATGGCGCCACGCTCCTAACCGAAATCAGCCATACCTGCGAGTATTGCCGCCTGATCTTGTCCACCCCTGAGGGCCAGAAGCGGTGCATGGCCAGTTGGAAACGGTTGGTCAGCGGCCAGATGCACGCGTGCCACGCCAGATTGCTGTGTGTCACTGCACCCGTCCAGGTGAGCAACCAGGTAGTGGCCATTACAGCGGGCTGCCAATTCGTCGCGCAGCCGGCGCCCGGCGCGGAACCCGACTGGCGGGCCTACCTGCCCACGCTGGCCACAGACCTGGGCTTGTCGGAGCACGACCTGCGGGCCGTGGCCGACACGGTTCGGACCGTGCCGACCGGCTATCTGCCTCGTGTTTCGCGACTGCTTCACCGCATCGCCGGAACCTTTTCCGAGATCGGGCAAGAACGACTGGATCTGCTCGGCCGGTTACAGCCCGTTTCCGAGATGAGCCAAGTACAAGAGAACCAGTAAGGAGGAAAGAAATGAGCGACGACATCCAAAAGTGCTCCATCATCGTATTCAGCGGAGATATGGACAAAGTGATGGCCGGGTTCATCATTGCCACCACCGCTGCGGCCATGGGCATGGAAACCACCATGTTCTTCACCTTTTGGGGCCTCAAAGCGATTCAGAAGGGCACCCCCACGGGCAAAGGACTGTTTGGCAAGATGCTCAGTGTGCTGAACCGCGGCGGCATTGATCGCCTCGGTCCCTCGCGGCTGAACTTTGGCGGCCTGGGCCGCTGGATGTTCAAAAAGATGATGAAGGATCAGGGCGTGACCTCTCTGCCTGAGCTGCGCCAGATGGCCATCGACCTCGATGTCAAGTTCCTGGCCTGCTTGATGAGCATGGACGTCATGGAGATTGACAAAACTGATCTCATCGACGAGGTCGATGATGTAGTCGGCGCCGCCACCTTTATTGCCGAAGCCCAGAATTCGGAAATCAACCTATTCATCTAGAGACTCCACTGCCGGCCGTGTCGCCTGACACTGGACCATGGCAGTTGAAGACAAAGCACAACAACTCAGAACAAAGGAGGAATACCAATGAGCGAGTTCGCACCTGAAAAGACCTTGGACGCAAAGGGCCTAAAGTGCCCCATGCCTGTGGTCAAGACCAGCAAAGAGATCAAAACCATTGCGGTCGGCGGTGTCCTGGAGATTTTGGCCACGGACCCCGGCTCTATGGCCGACATCACCGCCTGGACCAAGAGCACCGGCAACGAACTGCTAAAGGCTGAAAAGGACGAGGGCATCTTCAAGTTCTACGTGCGCCGCGTCAAGTAGAGCCGCACCGGCAGGGGCGGGACAGGTTGCCCGCCCCTGCTCTCCCAGATTCTGCAAATCAAGGAGGATCTGCATGGAAACAGTCGAGTACATCCTAGCCTACATAACCCCGTACATCGCCGTCGTCGTGCTGATCGGCGGGGTTATCTACCAGGTACGTCGCTGGACACAGTCCAAGCCGGTGCCAGCGCACCTGTCTCTGTTCCCCCGTCCCCAGGGTCGACTCGGACGCTTGGGCGATGCGCTGGTCGACATGTTTACCCTTCGCGGTCTCTTCCGAGTCAATAGCCTGCTCTGGATCGGCGGCTTGGTCATGCACATCGGCCTGCTGCTGCTCATCCTCGGCCACATCCGTGTTGTGACCGATTTCTACTTCCTGTGGGACTGGCTGGGCTGGGGTGAGGAAGAACTGCACACCTTTTCGGCCGTCGCCGGAACCACCGCCGGCCTCTTGTTCTTCATCCCGCTCTTCTATCTGCTGCCCCGCCGCTTTGCAGGCGCGGTCAAGTTCCTATCCACGCCGGAAGACTATTTTGTCCTCGTGCTCCTGTTCGGCATCGCCATCACCGGGATGCACATGCGCTCGGTGTTGGAGGTGGACCAACATGCCATGCGGGAATTCATGCAGGGGCTGTACAAGTTCAGTTGGAAGCCTGTGCCCGAAAGCGCTGGTATCTCTTTCATCTGGCACTTTGCGTTGGTCCAGCTCCTGATGATCTATTTTCCCTTTGGCAAATTGATGCACACCATCGGCTCCATCTTTAACAAGATGATCATGCGCAGCTGAGGAGGACACCATGCTTACCAAATTCATTGAGACCATGCGCGGACGCATAAGCCGGCCGCTGCAGTACTACGAGGACATCTGTGTGCGTTGCGGTGCCTGTGCCGACGCTTGCCACTTCTACGCAGCGTCTAAGGATCCGGCCCACATCCCAGCCCAGCGGATGATGCTGGTCAAAAAAGCGATCCAGCTGGGAGCGGACAGCAAACGCGGACTCCGGGACTGGTATCACGACTTTCAAGGCACCGATCCGGCATTCGCCAGCCAACTCGAAAAAGCCATGTGGGATTGCACCGGCTGCCGTCGCTGTGCAGTGTTTTGCCCCTTCGACTTGGATACCGGTCTCTTGGTCGGCAGCGGGCGCTATGCCATGTTACAAGAAGAGATCGGCCCGGAGATGATCGCCGAAATCGGCGACGCCGAGGTCAGCAAGGGCGAGATCGTCGACTTTATCAAAGAGTTCTTTGTCGAGCAGACCCAAGAGCTGGAAGCTCGCCTGCAAGACGAGTTCCATCCAGAC
The DNA here is from genome assembly GCA_050116355.1 of Anaerolineae bacterium. Taxonomy (GTDB): domain Bacteria; phylum Chloroflexota; class Anaerolineae; order JAAYZQ01; family JAAYZQ01; genus JASFOV01. Next base: position 2,257 of record JASFOV010000313.1, on the reverse strand, counting down.
CTCAGGATTCCTGTCGAAGAAAAAGGTGCCGAGTACCTCTATGTGCCCTTGGTCGGCGAGCACGCCATCATCCCGGCCGCCAAGATCTTTCACGCCGCCGGTCAAACCTGGACACTGAGCCTGTTCACCGCCACCAATCACTCCTATTTCGTCGGAGACGCTGCCAAGGCCAAGGCGGCAGCCAACTGGATCGTCCAGGAGGCCCGCAACCTGGGGGTGAAGGGCATTGTCTATCCCGAATGCGGGCATGCCAGTCGTACCCTGTTCAACTACTTTGAAGGTTGGTTCGGCGACGAGATCGCTGACATCGAGCGGCTCAATATCGTACCGTTGACGCACCAATATCTGGCCGAAGGCCGGATCCAGGTCAAGCCCAAGCTGTTCGATACCCCGCTGACCTATCACGACTCCTGCAGCTTGGGCCGCAGTTCGGGCATGTACGAGGAGCCCCGCGAGTTGATCCACACTGTGGCGACCGACTACCGCGAAATGACGCCCAACCGCGAGCTGAACTGGTGTTGTGGTGGCGGCGGTGGCTTGATCGCCGCGGCAGAGGACAAGTTCGAACGGCGGATGCAAGGCGGCATTCCCAAGGTCGACCAGATCCGCCAGACAGGCGCCAAATGGGTGATCACCGCCTGCGAGAACTGCAAAACCCAATTGGAAGACCTGAATGACTACTACAAAGTGGGTTACGAGATCAAGGGAGTCATCGACCTGATCGCTGATGCCCTGATCGTATAGCTAGCCCGAGTTCTAGCAGACGCTGTCTAAGGGGGTAGAAAGATGAGTCCAAGCAGTTGGGAAAAAGCGCTCACCGATGCCTATTGGGACCACCGCTGGCGCAAAATCATGGAGCCTCTGTGCGAGACCTTCCAAAAGTGGAAAGCCGGCGAACTGAGTCACCACGACGTCGACAAAGCCATCGATGAAGCCTATAAAGAAAAGTGTATGATCAACAACCTGCTCACCTACCGGCCGGACCGGGCAGCCGCCATGATCCAGTGGTGGGATCGAGACTGGTTCTTGGAGTGGATCGAATCCAACCGCCCACCCGCCGGCGTAGAGCTAGACGATATGCCCGCGCCGCCTGAATAGGCCGGGCCTACGCCTGTAATAGGGAACAAGCCGCACATAGCAACAACCCCCAGTCTCGCATCTGCCGGGCTGGGGGTTGGTTCGTTCTTGGCCCTGGAACAGGAACAGTGACCCGCGGTTCCTGCCCGGGCAGCGCCTGGCTATGGATGCAGGTGTTGCTCCAGGGACACTCCCTGCACACTGGCCTGAAACACCAACAAAAAGACAGCAGGCTCATCGCCCGGATTGCACCACAGGTGCGGCAGCCAAGCCTCAAACAGCAAGGAGTCGCCAGCCTCTAGCTGGCAAACCCGGTCCTCGATCCGATATTCGATCTGGCCTTCCAAACAGTACACCAATTCGTGCCCGTCATGGGCCATGGTCTCTTCACCACTGTCGGCACCCGGCTCCAAGGTCACCAAGAAAGGCTCCAAAGACTGGTCAGCCAGACCAGAACCCAAGCTCTCCAAAACAAGGCTACTGCTCCCCGAGAGCAGCCGTTCCCCGGGGCGAGACACAATCACCTGAACCCGCTCCTCCTGGTGCTCAAAAAAGGAGGCGATTGGCACTTTCAATGCCGTCGCCAGTTGGTGCAAGGTCGAAACGCTGGGCGATGTGCTCCCCCGCTCGATCAGGCTGATCGTGTTCGGAGAAAGGCCGCACAGATCGGCCAAACTCCGCATCGAAAGCTCGCGCTCTTTGCGCAAGGCACGGACTCTGGCTCCAACATCCGGTGGTTTCTGGTCTTCCATAAAAGCATCCTCCCCTTGGCTACGGATATTATACCATATTTCACGCGCCAATAATAGTCCCGTGCAAAGATCTGTGTTCTTCAATTGAACAGATGCGGTTGTAGTGCTAGGACATCCGAGTCACATCTGCTATAGCATGCTATACAATCCACCGCTTCATCCTATAAATTTGACGTGCGACCCGGTTTGTGGTACACTTTCGCGCCATGAACACTACCGATGCACTGTTGACGACGCGCCAACTGCAAGAACTCCTCCAGGTCGATAGGATCACCATTTACCGGATGCTGGATGACGGCCGCCTGGAAGGTTTTAAGGTCGGCGGTCAGTGGCGCTTTTCACGCCAAGCCATCGACCAATGGCTCGAGGAGCGACGCGGCAATGCCGAAGGCCTGGCAGCTGACGCGCCCCTCGCCGAACGTCCCGCT
>JASFOV010000312.1:0-5902 GCA_050116355.1 Anaerolineae bacterium | reverse complement strand
TCATTTCGATTTTCTGGCTCAGGGCACCATCTATCCTGACGTCATCGAAAGCGCAGGAACGGGACGACCGGGCGCCCACCGGATCAAGACCCATCACAATGTCGGGGGTCTACCGGACGACATGGATTTGGAATTGGTCGAACCTTTGCACTTTCTTTTCAAGGACGAGGTACGTGCCGTAGGCCATGAATTGGGCTTGCCCGATGAAATCATCCACCGCCAGCCCTTCCCCGGGCCAGGTCTAGCCGTCCGCATCCTGGGGGAAGTCACCTGGCAGGGTCTGGAGACCTTGCGCGCGGCCGATGCCATCTTTACCGAAGAGTTGGCAGCGGAGGGTCTATTGCGCCAGCAGGAGGAGCGAGGTACTGCCCAGTCCTTTGCCGTACTGCTTCCAGTGCGCAGTGTGGGCGTGATGGGCGATGGACGCACCTACGCCAATGTCATCGCCCTGCGCTCCGTCACGACCGACGACTTTATGACCGCCGACTGGGCCCGGTTGCCCTACGACCTGCTGGCCCAGGTCAGCAACCGCATCGTCAACGAGGTAGACGGGGTCAACCGGGTGGTGTACGATGTATCTAGCAAGCCCCCGGCAACGATCGAGTGGGAATGAACGTATCGACAACGGGGAAACCACGCACAGCGCGTGAGGAGTTCTTGGAGCTGGGCGGCCACGATCGAGCCGCCCCAATCGTTTCGAAGCCGAACAACACAAGGAGGTAGAAAATGAACTATGGCAAAGTATTGACGCGTGCCTGGGAGATCACGTGGCGGTGGAAGGCGCTATGGATCTTGGGCTTTCTGGCCGCTCTGGGCCGGGCCGGGGGCACCTCCGGAAACTCGGGCTACTCATTCGACGAAGGCGACATGCCTATTTATGTCGACAAAGTCCCGCCGGAGGTAATCGGCTTGATCGTGGCAGTTGCCTGTGTAGCGATCATCATCGCCATCGCTATCTGGGTGGTCTCGGTCATCGCCCGGGCCGGACTGATCGCCGGCGTCCAGCAGGTGGAGGACGAAGGGGCCATGACCTTTGGCAGCGCCTGGCGAGTGGGTGTCAGCCGCTTCTGGACGGTCTTTGGCATCGGCATCCTGGCCGCCCTACCCTTGATCCTGGCCGGCATCGTGGGGGCCATTGTCCTAGCCGCAGTCATCGCCGGAGGCGCTCTGGTGCCCAGCAGCGAAGGAGGCAAGATCGCGGGGATCGTGATCCCCTCCATCTTCTGTGGTGGCACCTTCTGCTGTCTTATGATCATCCTGGGTGTTGTCCTGGGCCAGATCCGCGTGTACGCCGAGCGAGCGGCTGTGCTCGAGGGCCTGGGCTGGATCGACGCCTTCAAGCGTGGCTGGGACGTGCTCAAGGACAACCTGGGCCCGACCGTCGTCTACTGGCTGCTGTTCCTGGCCCTGGGGCTCATCGTCGGCGTGGTCATCTTTGCGGTGGCTATGGCCTTCATCCTGCCCTTTGTCGGCATCATCAGCAATGTCGACCTGGGAGGCTGGGTGGCGGCGCCCCTGTGCTGTGGTGGTTTGCTGGCCATCATCATCGGCGCGCTGATCAGCGCGCTCATTGAGGTCTTCACCTCGGCCACTTGGACACTTGCCTACCGGGAAATGACCGGTGTGGCCCTTGAGGAAGCTGTCGCACCCATCGAAGAGTAATGCTTCTCGGCATAGACGTCGGCGGCACATTTACCGATTTTGTGCTGCTGGAGGACGGGGGCCGGGTCGGCATCCACAAGCTGCTGACTTCGGCCCCTGATCCCTCCCTTGCGATCCTGCAGGGCATCACAGATCTGAAAGCCAGCCCCAATACGACCATCGTACATGGCGCGACGGTCGCCACCAATGCCTTGCTGGAGCGGCGAGGCGCGCGCACCGCCCTGGTCACCACCCAGGGCTTTGGCGACGTACTGGAGATCGGCCGTCAAACGCGGCCCGATCTCTATGCGCTCCACCCCACCCGGCCGGCGCCACTGGTACCGGCGCCTTTGCGCTTTGAGGTTCCAGAGCGGGTGGACCACCAGGGAACTATCCTCGTCCCGCTCGATCTTGATGAAGTTGACACCGTCGTGCACTCCCTCTTGGATCAACAGGCTGAGTCGGTGGCCGTCTGTCTGCTGTTCTCGTTCCTAAATCCCAGCCACGAGCAACACGTCTTATCTCGGATCCAGGCCCTGGGTGGAGAGCATGCCCCCTTTGTCTCACTGTCCTCGAAAGTCCTACCCGAATACCGCGAGTACGAACGCGCATCGACCACAGTCATCAATGCCTATGTAGCCCCACTGACCAGCCGTTATCTGACCAACCTAGAGACCGGGCTGGAGGGACGGCGGCTGCGCATCATGCAATCCAACGGGGGTGTCATCTCAGCCGGAGCCGCTCGAACATTGGCCGCCCGAACTGCTCTCTCGGGACCGGCTGGGGGCGTGGTCGGTGGGTTTGAACTAGCCCGCAAAGCTGGCTTCCAAAGCGCCATCACCTTTGATATGGGCGGCACAAGCACCGACGTCTCGCTGTGCCCCGGCTTGATCCAACGGACCACCGAGGGCCGCATCGCCGGCCTACCGCTGGGCCTGCCTATCATCGACATTCACACTGTTGGGGCCGGTGGCGGCTCGGTGGCCCGTTTGGACGCTGGGGGTGCCCTGCGGGTGGGCCCCCAGAGCGCTGGTTCAGATCCGGGTCCCGTATGCTACGGGCGCGACGGCGCCACAGAGATCACGGTTACCGATGCCAACCTTCTTCTTGGACGCCTGGATGCCAATCACTTCTTAGGCGGAGCCATGGCCCTCGATCTGGACCGCACCCGAGCACAGATGCAGGAACTGGCGCGGCAGGTTAGCCTACCCCTGGAAGCCGCTGCTTGGGGTATTGTGCGCGTCGCGAACTCGAACATGGAACGAGCCATCCGCACTGTCTCCGTCGAACGCGGGCACGACCCCCGGGCGTTTGTGCTGGTGGCCTTTGGCGGTGCGGGACCGCTGCATGCCTGTGAGTTGGCGGCGGCACTGCGCATCCCCCGTGTTCTGATCCCACCGCATCCTGGCGTCCTGTCGGCTCTAGGCATGGTGCTGGCCGATGCAGTCAAAGATTACTCACAGACCGTCATGGTGCGCGCCGAAGAGTTGACAGACGAAGACCTCGAGCGCCTCTTTGCGCCACTCTACCAGCGCGCCCAGGCCGATCTCGAGGCCGAGGGCTTCTCTGAAGAGCGGATCGCGTTGTTGCCCAGTCTGGACATGCGCTACGTCGGTCAGTCCTACGAGCTAGGCGTGGACGCCCGGGCAGGGACAGTGGGTACCAGGGATCAGTATGTGGCCGATTTTCATGAGGCGCACCGGCAACGCTTCACCTACGCTAGCGAGACGGAGACCGTTGAGATTGTGAATGTCCGCCTCAAGGCCACCGGGCACACAGACAAACCCCACTTTACCCACCAGCCCCTTGCCGGCCTGGATCCAAAGGCGGCGTTTCTGGGCTACAAGCCCGTACACTTTGCCGAACACGATGCAGCGGCCGCCCGGCCCATCCCTACGGCGCTCTACCTGCGCGAGCGGCTGGTACCGGGCAATATGGTCGTCGGGCCTGCGATCGTGTTTCAACTGGACACCACGTCCGTGATTCCGCCCGGCTGGGCCGCTGCTATGGACGGCTGGGGCAATCTAGTTGTAGAGAACAGAGGTCCATGATCCATACCGACCCCGTCACTCTGGAGATCTTTAGGAACCTGTTCATCTCAGCCGCGGAGGAGATGGGCGTGACACTGGGCCGTACCGCCTACAGTCCTAACATCAAGGAACGGCGGGACTTTTCCTGTGCCTGCTTCTTGGATGAAGGGAGTATGATCGCTCAAGCGGCCCACATCCCGGTACATCTGGGTGCGATGCCGGCCTCGGTGCGTGCCACACTGGATGCCTTTGACCGCTGGGCGCCGGGCGACCTGGTGGTGCTAAACGATCCCTACTTGGGTGGTACCCACCTACCCGATATCACCATGGTCTCGCCCGTATTCGTCGACGGCCAAGACGGTCCCGCGTTCTTTGCCGCCAGCCGTGCCCACCATGCGGACGTGGGCGGTATGGCGCCCGGCTCGATGTCCCTGGCCACCGAGATCTACCAAGAAGGCCTGATCATCCCACCGGTCAAGATGGTCGAGCAAGGAGAAGCCAACCAGGCCGTACTCGACATCATCCTGCGCAACGTCCGTACCCCAGTAGAGCGACGCGGCGACCTGGCCGCTCAGATGGCCGCCCACCGGGTAGGCGAACAACGACTGCGGGCCATCGTCGGCCGCTATGGCATCGAGGAAACATTGCACTACGCCCGCGCCCTGCTGCGGTACGCCGAACGCCTGATGCGAGCTGCGATCGCTCAGATTCCAGTGGGGATCTATCCCTTTGTAGACGAGTTGGACGACGATGGGATAACCTCGCGCCCCTCGCAGTCCACCGGAGAATCGAGCGGGCCTCAGATCCGGGTCGCGGTCACGGTGCAGGGCGGAGAGATGACCGTGGACTTCACCGGGTCGAGCCATGCAGTAGCTGGACCACTCAACGCCGTCCGGGCCATCACCGAATCGGCGACGTGGTACGTCGCGCGCTGCCTGGCCGGGCCGGACGTACCGGTCAACAGTGGCACGTTCACGCCCATGCGCGTTATCGTCCCCCGAGGCAGCCTCTTGGACGCGGATCCACCCCATGCGGTGGCCGGCGGGAACGTAGAGACGTCACAACGGATCGTGGACGCGGTGTTGGGAGCTCTCGCGCAGGCATTGCCCGACCAGATCCCTGCTGCCAGCCTGGGAACGATGAACAATCTAACCGTCGGTGGATACGATCCCGAGCGCGGGCGGCCCTTTGCCTATTATGAGACGGTAGGCGGCGGAGCAGGAGCAGGTCCCAATGGTGCGGGTCTGTCTGGAGTGCACGTGCACATGACCAATACATTGAACACGCCCATCGAGGCGGTCGAATATGCGTACCCCCTCCGGGTGCGGCGCTATTCCCTGCGCCACGGTTCCGGGGGCGAGGGACACCACCGTGGAGGAGACGGGCTGGTGCGAGATCTCGAATTCTTGTGTCCCGCTACAGTCACAATTCTGTCCGAGCGCAGGCGCAAAACACCGTATGGGCTCCAAGGCGGAGGACCCGCCAAGCCTGGGCGGAACCTGCTCGTCCGTCAGGAACACACACAGGACCTACCCGGCAAGGTAGAGTTGGAGGTCCAAGCGGGTGACATCCTGAGCATGCGCACGCCCGGTGGTGGTGGTTGGGGTGAACCCCAGACCTGACGCGCACGCCCAACCGGCAACCAGCCAAGCCAGCGTCTACTTCTGCTCCGGGTCCTTCCACGTCAGATCCGGCCTAGGCTCCCGCAGTACCTTGTACCGGAAACGGCCAAGCCTTTCGCCCAGACGGCGCAGCCACCGCCGCCACAGAAGGGGCTGGGCACGGCGCCACGCCTCTTCAGCCTCATCGTCCTCGACGGTCTTGCCACCAAAGCGCTCCTCTACGTAGAGCTCTGTGATGCGCTCGATCGATTCGCGCCCGCCCGGCACTGCCCCGGCGACGGCGCCGGCGTACTCGTGAGGCGTCTGATGGGCCAAGGGCTTGATCCCCAGGAAGCGCTTGACCCAGTTGACCAAATCGGCATACACCCGCTCAGGCACACTGAGGCCTTCGATGCGACGGCGGCGACGGAAGAGGAGAACCCCTGCAACGGCCAACATGATTGCGGCCAGGGCCAGGATCCAGCCGCTCCAGCGTCCCAGCTGTTGCAGGAAAGGTTCGGGCGTTGGTACGGTCCACGCCCCGGCAAAATCTCGATCAAAGTAGTCATCTTCCAGAATATCTGGTTCCAGGTATGGATTGCCCCGATCACGGTTGCCTGCCGCACCACC
>JASFOV010000311.1:0-5907 GCA_050116355.1 Anaerolineae bacterium | reverse complement strand
AGCGGGCGACATCAAGGTCGGCTATCTGGGCACAGGCGTGGGCCCGCGCCTCTCGCGAGCGGATCTGGCCGCCTTTATGCTGCAGCAAGCAGACGACCTCACCTACGTCGGCCAGGCACCCGTCATCAGCAGCTGAGGTGGAGCTGGGACCAGTGGCGCTGGAGGCTGGACACCAGGGACTACCCCCACCAGTACCTGGGCTCAGCCGTACCCTCTCGCGTGGGCATAGCGCGTGGCCCCCAGGCAGAGGAAGTAAGTTGCCAGCGTGACAAAGCCATAGACTGGCTTGGCGACAAAGGCATAGCCAATCAGTCCCATCTGGCCCAAATAGAAGAGGGCCAGATAGGGTCCCAGCAGGCGGGTCCGGCGAAAATCCAGCCGTAGAATGTAGTCCAGCAGCAGTTCGACCACGCAGTGCAGGATGAGAGGGACCGGCAGGATGACGAACCACCACCGGCGTCCCTGGACGAAATTCAGGATCGCGGCCGCCGCGAGCGGTACGGCCAGGCTGACCATGAGCAGGCCGGCGATCCGTTCGAATCGCTTCCAACCCCTAGGACGGGTCAAAAAGATCGCCGTCATCAGCAGGTTGAACAAGTTGGCCGCAAGGACGACCATCAGGTCAATTGTCTGTACAGACACACTTGAACTCGTTGGCACGACTCCGCACACCCTGCGCCGCTCAGAGGCGCGACCGGCTGGATTGGCTTGCTGCCGGTCCAGAGAACCTGGTCAGAATCTGGGGTTTGCCCTGGCCGTCCAGCCGTCAGCCACTTCAACTGCTTCTCGCGCTACCTGGTAACAGGCCTCCTGAAACTCCTTCGAGTAGTCGTACTTGGACACAGCTTCCAGGAACTCGTCCTCATCTACGATGCGTGCTGCATGCGGCAACCGCCGGCTGATATCCAGTTCGTAATCCGTGAAGCGGATGATTGAATCCTCGACCTCTGCCGGGCTGCTGATATTGATATAAATCTCGGCCAGCCTTCCGCCGGCCGCATACGCCTCCAGGACACTGTACCACTTGTGCGGCCAGTAATACGCCCGGATGGCATACTGCGAGGCCCAGCCACCGTCGATGCCTTCCACCCAATGGCCCACCGGCGTGATGAGGACTAGCTCATCCGCATTAATGGATTCGACCGTGGCCAACCACCAGCGGTAGCAAGTGCCATCCGATTTGTAAGCTCTGACCTGCACCCGGTCACCGGTCTTCACGAGCGCCAACCTTCGTTATGGATTCTTTCGCCCCGTTGTCAGCTTGTTCCGGACCTCGCGCTTGACGCGAGCTGCGAGGGCCTCCTCGTGTTCGTCCAAAAACTGCTGCACGGCATCCGGATCGTGCACCACCAGCTGTCGTAGTGCCCACGACATCGCTTTGACCACCATATCATCATGATCCTCCAACAATAGGCGGCACACCGCCAGGGTGCGATCGACGTCGCCTGGACCACCCTGGGAACGCATATTCAACGCTACGGTGCTGACCAGCGCTGCGCGCCGCCACCAGCGGTCCTCTGAGCGCGCCCAGCGATGAATACGCTCGTCAGACACCTGTCGCCGGAGCCAAGCCGGGCCGGCCAAGGTACGTGCAAAGGAATCGACCGACCACCAACTGTCCATCCCCTGTCCGAGGGCCTCCAAGTCTGACGCCCCCAAGCTGGCAAAGGCCGCCCGATGGTAGCGGATCAACTCATAGGGCACCGACCGGTGGTCGTAGGTCCAGAGAAGTTCGCGGGCAACGTCCAAGACAAAACCTGCGTCCTCCTGGGCCAGTTGTTGGGTGTACTGGCGCCGGACAGCCCGCACGCTGGGGGCATTCTGAACCGGCAAAGCCCGGATCGCGGCGTCTATCTCTGCAGCCACCTCATTGGGAGCTTTGAAAGCCAAGGACTCATCCATCGCCTATTCCCTCAGGACGGCGTAGATGGCGACGTCTCGCCACGCCCCGTCGCGGAACATGGCGCGCCGCAGCACCCCCTCTCGCTGGAAGCCCACCCCTTCCAAGACGTGTTGAGCGGGCAGGTTCTCCTCATCGGTGAACGCCGCAATGCGCTCCATTGGGTAGCCGGAGAAGAGATACTCAACCAGGAGCCCCACCGCTTCCCGGGCATATCCCTGGCCGCGCGCACTGACTTCAGGGATGCCAAAGCCAATCTCTGGATGGGGCAGATCAGCATCCGGCACTTGCAGCAAGGTGTAGCGCACAAAGCCTATCACCTGCCGGTCGTGGCGGGTCTCGATGAGCAGCAAACCACTGTCCCGGCTGAGAAGCCCGGTCTTCTGATACGCCTCCCGCAACAGGGGCACGTGATCCAGCTGAAAACGCTGGAATTCCCCCCACAGCGCATCACGGCTCTTGCCCCACGCCTCCACCGTTGGCCAATCCTCATCTTGGATCGCTCGCAATAGGACACAGTCTCCTACGATCATACGCTCCTCCTTTATCCTTTCTGCATCCCCGCAATCACATCCAGTGGGCGATGGTCGCCATCAACCGCCGCGTTGGAGGCGATCCACAATGGAAACCACGCAAGCGATCCCGTCTTCTGCCCGGATTCTCGATCCCAAGTCGGCCGCACGCTGGCGCATCCCCTGATCGGTCACCGCCTGATGAATGGCCTGGGCCAGCCGGTTGGCTGTCAGTTTCCGGTGAAGGATCGGTGCTGGCCCGACACCCAACTCCGCTACACGCCGTCCCCAAAAGGGCTGATCGCCAAAGAAGGGCACCACCACTGAAGGAATGCCCGCCCTGAGACCGGCCGCTGTCGTTCCTGCTCCACCGTGGTGCACCACAGCCGCGACCTGTGGAAACAGCCAGGCAAAGGGAGCGGAATCGATAGCAAGCACGGTATCCGGCAGGTCTACGTGGCCGAAACCACCCCAGCCTGAGAGCAAGATGGCACGCTGCCCTGTGCCGGCCAGGGCCTGCAGGATGAGACTGCTCGTTTCCTCCGCATTGCCGCTGCTCATGCTGCCAAAGCCAACATAGATGGGCGGGGACCCCGCGCTCAGGAATTCGACCAGGGCAGGCGGCGGGGTCCACTCAGCTGCAGGTTCCAGGAACCAGTAGCCAGTGACGTGGGTATTGTCGTCCCAATCCGGAGCCTTGGGAATCACCGCAGGGCTAAAGCCGTAGAGAATCGGAGCGTGACGTAGCCGGTCGCTGCGATAGGGTCCCCAGAAGGGTGCAGCGGGCAGTCCCAACACTGCCTTTCGCGCCCGTTTGTCGGCGGCGCGAAAGCCCTGCCACATAACCTGCCGGGCAAGATGATAGGAGAGGGGATTCAGCCAACTCCCAGACCATGCAGGGAGCTTTGGTAGTAGGAAACTTGGATAGGCCCGCGTCGGTGTAAAGGGAATGTAGTAGGCCTGAATCAACGGAAGATCCAGCTTCTGTGCCAAGGCCAGACCTACGAATAGACCACCGACTCCAGCCAGCACGAGATCGGTTCCGTAGCAAGCTGCCAGCGCGCCCTCAGCCAGATATAGCGCCCTGCTCTCGGCCTCCTTGGCCATCTGGGACATGACGCTCAGGAAACTGCCCCTGTCCAGCCGCTGGCGCATTTGCTGACTTTGGGCGACGGCCTGCACATCGCCGGCCATAGGCCAGAACTCGACCCCGTGGGCATTGACCAGCCCTTCGAAGGTCTGATGGGTCACCAGCCGGGTTGCGTGACCGGCCGCTTGTAGTCCCTTGCCCAACGCCAGGTAGGGTTCGACATCCCCACGGCTTCCCGGGGCAATGATGGCAATGTTCATGAACGAAGATCTCCCGTCAAATTGTGCTGAACCGTTGCCCGTATGCCATCTACGGCCAATCAGGTTGATGCCACGAATACGGCCGCCTCCTCCGCTGTCCAGCGGACCTCCACATCGGAAAAACCCGCCTAGAGCAGAATCTCGCACTGCATCGCCGTGGGTAGCGGGACATCAATATGATACAGCCCCGTCCTAGATGCCGCAGCCAGCCGAGGCTGTTCCTGATGGTGGGACAAGATCCGGTCCCAGCTCTGGTGATCGCAAAGATTCAGAACCTCACCAGCTCTTCCCACCAGCTAGATACTGCACCATGAGCACCGTTTCTAGTCCACAGGCATAGACCAATGGATGGTGTGGAAGCGCCAAACGCCCTCACTCTTGATAAGGATGGCGGTGAACACAAAGGGCCAGGCGTGCCCGAGTCCTTTGTGCCGCTCGCGCAGCCGTCTCACGCCAAAGTGGGTCGCCTCTACCAGCCGCCCATCCAGGTCCATGACCTCATCATCCAGCAGATCGCGCATTTGCTGAACATAGAACACAAGGGCTTCGTCGAAGGTCTGGGTTTGCACCAAGTCACCAGTGGTAGACAGCCAAGCGGCATCCCCAAGCACGGTGACCTTGGCGCCTGGTACATCGATATGTACGTCACCCCAGTACCGCCAGTCCGACTCGATGATTTCGCGAATCTGTTCGACGCCTTGAAACCATTCGTTTGCCCCACGAACGGAAGCACCGATCCCGATCAGCTCCGCGTCCTCACCCGGAACGAACAGATCCATGAATGCATCGAGCTGGCTCAAATCGCGAGCGGTATAGCCAGCCTGAAACTGCTGCAGCGTCCGAAGCACTTCCGTTATGTCGATATTTTGTGGCATCTATTCCCCCCTGGAGGGCGGATCGAGATCTCGGGGCAGGGCTCTGTCGAGCCAGCGCTGGGCAGCTGGAGGTAGAGATTCGTTAGAGAGGGGACGTTGCGCTGTAGGTCCGCTGTCTGTCATCGCGCACCTGATTTCTGGCCGGGTTTGGCCTCACTGCGGGAGCGCCACACCCTTGAGCAAGGACCATCTTGATCCAGAGCAAGACGGTGGACTCAAGGCGCATGTTCGTACACCGAAACATGCTTGCCGCTCTCCGCTGAAAACGCGGTTTTCTGCCAGCCCGCCCAACGGTCCCGCAGCCGCAGGCCGGCGAGCCGGGCCATGAGGTCGAGCTCGGCGGGCCACGCGTAGCGGAGCTTGACCGGGTAGAGACGAATGCCCTGCTCGGCCAACACAACTTGCTGGCCCGTGATCTGCTGGCGGACCAGATCGAGCTGGGCGGCATCGATACGAACGTGATCCCCGCCGATATGAACGGTTCGAAGGGACTGCCCACCTTGATAGCGGGTCAGGTCAGGGACAAAGGCCTCGACGACAAACACACCAGACGGGTGGAGATGGGCGGCCACATTCTGGAAGCAACGGATCTGCTCCTCTTGCGTCAGCAGGGCGAAGAGAGTATTGAACAGGACGTAAACCAGTGTGTAGTGGCCTACGACATCGACATCCGCAAAGTCGCCCAGCGTCACCGGTATCCTGTCTCCGCCGGGCTTGGCCCGGAGCCGGTCGACCATGGCCGGCGAAGCATCAATGCCCTCGACACGGACACCCGCGTGGTGTAGCGGCAGAGCCACGCGTCCAGTGCCAATCCCAAGCTCGAGTGCGCGCCCGCTCCGTGCCAATTCCTTCAGGAAATCAACGATCGCAGGATCATACGCCCCATACCAATCATCGTAGATGCCGGCCATCCGTTGGCCATAGGTCTCTGCTTGGTAACTGTCCATCACTCTGCCCTCCTACCGCTCATACGGGCAGCATGCCGACCCATTCCACCTCAGCCGCCCCGCTGGTAGTTAGCCGCTCGCACAACTCGCCGGTGTGTTGCTGAAGATGCCGGAGGTTGTAGATCTGAAGCTCCAGCTTGGTAAAGGGCAGCCAATAGAAACCCGACTCGGCCTCCAGGTGCAGAGCATCGACCAGTGATTCCATCTGGTACAGGCACAGCTCCAGATAGGCAAGGACCTCCCCTCTGCCAAAGGGTTCTACCTTCTCCACCCATTTTCGCGGATCGCCCAGAGAGACATACTCGTCCTTGTGTTTTTCCCAG
>JASFOV010000310.1:0-5914 GCA_050116355.1 Anaerolineae bacterium | reverse complement strand
GGCCAAAAGACGGCGCCGGCCGCGCTCCCACCAGGGATTATTGTATCACAAACGGCCGCGGGGCGTAATGGTCATCTGTATAGATTTTGACCTGTACGAATGTCCAGGTCGGCGAACCGGAGGCGCGACAGGCGAGGAAGAGTTTCCAAGGAATGGTGGGCATAGCCCTAGAAGCAAAACGTGCAGGTCGCGTCCTGGCGATCTCGACACGGGACCGTGGCTCGTCTGCCTCGATGCCCAAGGCTTCGAAGCAAAGGTCACAGAGCAGGAGACGGCCGCGGAACCCGGCCACCACCTGCTCCATGGGCGGGTAGCCCTTCAGCTGGATGGTCTCCAGTGCGCCGTTCTTCAAGGCCGGCGCCGCTCCAAGCGTGAAAGAGAGGGGCACGTCAGAGCCCGAGGCCGCTGCGCTGGCGCTCCTCACGAAGGTTGAATCCAGGCTAGTGGGGCTGGCTGCCGCACCAGATGGTGGCCGTTCCCGCCTTGGCTGGTCGCCGCGAAGCACATGGTGTAGAGGGCACAGGTTGGTCGGAACGCTGGCTCGTTCAGCCGGTCACGGTCGCGGAGCGCGTCCGGGCGCAACACACCAAGTAGAGAATACCGGCCATGGCGATGGGCAGGGCGAACAGCACCGCGCCGATGATCATGTCCAGGCCGGAACCCCAAACCACCAGACCCACAATGGCCATGGCCCCGGCGACGGCCAGGGCGCCACCGACCAGTTCCCAGCGCCAGGCCACCAGAACCCCGGTGACGGCCGCCAGCAGGACGAGCAGCAGCGGCCAGCCCTGGGGCCGGCTCCAACTAAGCTCCGTCAGCAATCGACCGCCTGACTCGATGGCAAAGAACACAAAGAGTCCAGCAGCCAGCACTGCCAGCAAGCGCGCGATCCAGCGCAGCGCCAGGGTCCAACGATCCGTTTTGGCCGTTTGCTGTCCCATTGTTCCCTCCTTTAACCCAGCCCGCAGGGTTCTCTCCCCGCAACGGTCCGCCGCTTCTGGGGAGGACCGGCCCTGCGGGCACGAACGTACCCATGGGCTGCGCTGCGCCAGACGGCAAAAGGCTCCCGGCCACAGGCGGGAGCCTTGTCTGCTGCGTCGTTGTAACCGCCTTTGCTGCGCAGCGCACCGTCGATTGTCTCACCAACATTATAGCACAGGGTTCGGTTTCTGGCAAGCACGCTATTCGACCACGTGCTCGGCGTGCATGAAGCGGCGGGTTCCCGTCTCGCAGCGGAGCAGCAACGACTCGGTCACGGCCCGGCGCCCCCCATAGCGGACGCCGGCCAACAGTGCACCGCCGGTGATGCCGGTCGCGGCGAAAAAGATCTCGTTGCTAGCCACCAGCTGGTCACAGGTCAAGATTTGCTGCAGACCAAGACCAGCAGCCTCGACCGCCGCTCGCTCGTCGTCGCTCTGCGGGGACAGACGGCCCAGCATCCCACCGCCCAGCGCCTTGATGGCACAGGCAGCGATGACCCCTTCCGAGACGCCGCCGGCGCCCATGAGCAGGTCGACGCCGCTGTCGGGCGTGGCCGCCTGGAGGGCACCGAATATGTCGCCCTCGGACCGCAGCATGACCCGGGCGCCCGCCGTACGCACCTCCTCAATGAGGTCCTGGTGGCGGGGCCGGTCCAAGACAAAGACGACGATGTCCCGCACCCGCTTTTCCTTCAGGCGGGCCACCAAGGCCACGGTCCAAGCCGCCGGGGCATCCATGCACTGGGGGACGAGGGCCGCGGCCACGTCGCGGCAGACGACGATCTTTTCCATATAAACAGCCGGTCGCGGAGCCCACATCGAACCGCGGGGCGCGATACCAGCCACGGCCATGGCGTCGGGATGGCCCCGGGCCAGCAGCTTGCGCCCGTCGATGGGATCGACGACGACATCCATCTCGGGACCCTGGCCCGTCCCCACCGGCTGGCCGGTATCGAGGGGCGAGTGCAGACCCAACTTGCCCTCCTCACCGATGACGACGGTGCCGGCCATGTCCAGCGTGTTCAAGGCGCGGTACATGGCCTGAGCCGCCGCCTCGTCGGCCTGCTCCACAAGTCCGCGGCCCATCCAGCGACCGGCGACCAGGGCGGCTTCTTCGGTGACTCGCACCAGATCCAAGCCCAGGTTGCGCGGTGGGTGTTCTATGGTCATCGTTCCTCCTTCCCTGTCCCTCGCTCGCTTCAATCGCACTCGAGGCCCGTCATGGATTCCTCAAAGGCTACCAGCAGTCCGGCCGCTTCCCACGCTCTCATGCCCCCCTGGAGCACGGCGACGCGGTCGTAACCCCGGTCGCGCAGGACGCAGGCCGCGCGCCTACTGCGACGACCGCTCTGGCAGACCAGGACCAGCGGCCCTTCGCCGGCCAGCTCCACCTCGCCGGCCAGCAGGGAGGGCAATGGGATCGAGCGGGCCTGGGGCACGGACCCACGCCGGTACTCGCGGGGCTCGCGCACGTCCACGATCAGGGGCGGGCTTTGCTCGCAGATCTGGCGCCACAGATCCGGCGGTGGGATGCGATCGATCGCTTCATCGGGTGTGGCGGTCCGGCAGCTGATCAGATCGGGGAAGGTGCGTTTGGGTAGGTTCTGGCACTCGCGAAAGGCGCGCACATCGCACTCGTAGATGCAGATGGCGGGATCGATGATGTGGTGAAAGAGGTAGGCCACCGCCTCGTCGTCGGTCAGAAGGTGGTGCGCCCCCAGGTGCTGGCTCAGCCCGGTGGACTGGATCACGTCACGGACCGGCTCCTGGACCCGTACCAGGAACAGATCGCCCCCCCGCTCGCGGCAGGTGCGGGCAATCACTTTCAGGGCGTGGATGCCGCTAAAGTCGCAGTGGTCGACGCTGTGCATGCGCAGCAGGACGAAGCGCTGCTCGGGGTTGGCGGTCAGATGACGGGTAACCGCCGCTTCGATGTGACTCACCGCGCCGAAATAAAGGTCGCCGCGTAGGTCGAGGATGGCCAGTTGCGGGCACGGGTCGCCCTGGGGCTGGTGGGTAAAGTGCCGGAACCATTGGTCAGGGAGCACGGGAACCACCTTGGGCACACTGGTGGTGATGATGTACACCGCAAAGGAGATCAAGATGCCGGCCAGCACCGCGAACTCGAGGGGAAGGAACAGCGTACTCAGGAAGGTGATGATCATGATCCCGGCGTCGGCCCGGGCGCCACGCCAAATGCGCGCGATCTCGCGGCGGTCGATCATGCTATAGGCGGTCAGGATCAGGACGCCGGCCAGCGCGGTGCGGGGCACGTAGGCGGCCAGCGGCCCAAAGACAAACATGGCGACCAGCACAAACAGACCGGAGAAGGCGCTGGCCAGGGGCGTCCGGGCGCCGGCATCGTAGTTCACAGCGGAGCGGGTGAACGAACCCGACACCGGATAGCCGGATAGAAACCCGGTGGCCAGGTTGGAGAGGCCCTGCCCCACGAACTCCTGGTTGCTGTCCAGGCGCTGGCCCGACTGGCCGGCGATAGAGCGGGCGATGGACATGGCCTCGACCAGACCGATGGCGGCCACGGCCAGCGCACCCGGCGCCAGTTGGCCCACCAGCTGTAGGTTGAGCGGTGGCAGGCCGGCCAAGGGCGGCAAGCCGCGTGGTAGCTCGCCGACGACGACCACGCCCTGGTGGTCGAGACCCAGCAACCCGACGACGGCCGCCGCGCTCACAATGGCGATCAGCGGCCCGGGCAGCCTGGGACTGACCAGCCGCAGGGTCACGATGAGGAGCATAGTGCCCACGCCCAGGACCAAGCTGGCCAGATGGACCTCGGGCAGGTGGACGACGACGCCGTGGACGGCTTCGATCAGGTTGTGGCTGGAGAACTCCAACCCCAATAGGTGGCGCAGCTGCTGGGCAGCGATGAGGACCCCGGCGCCCGCCGAAAAGCCGACGATGACCGAGTGGGAGACGAAATTGACGAGCACGCCCAGCCGCGCCAGACCCATGGCCACCTGGATGAGACCGACCATCACCGCCATGAGCCCGGCCAGCAGGACATAGTCGGCGGTGCCCGGGGCGGTCAGGGTGAACAGCGTGGCCAGGATCAACAGCGAGATGGCGTTGGTCGGCCCGGTGTGGAGGTGATTGGACGAGCCCCACAGCGCGCCAATGATGGCGGCGATGATGGCGGCATAGAGGCCGACGTAGGGCGGTAGTTCGGCGATGAGGGCGTAGGCCATGGCCTGTGGCAGGAGGATGACGGCCACCGTCAAGCCGGCGATCAGGTCGGGCCGCAGGTTGGCACGGTCGTAGGTGCGAAAGAGGCGGACCGGCTGCAGGAAGAAGGCGGGCAGGCGCCGCACCCCCTCTAACACTTGGGCGGCCGGACGCTCGGCGGCGGTCATGGCCTGCGGCTCCAGGGGCGCGTCAGGCCGGCGTGCGGGGAAGCAACGGGAAGGACAGACGCCGTCGTCCCACCGGTGGCTGGGCCGGTCGTGGGTGTATCCATGCCATCCTCTCTCCAGGGCCACGTTGCTGGATCGGGCCGGTTGCCGACCTCTGAGCGACGGGTGCCCCACAACAACAAACGCCGGACCAGCAGGCACCCGCGATCAAAGGGGCGCAGAACGGATGCACCATTAACCAGTATACAACAAGTGGCCGCCTGCGCCAAATTGGCTGGAATGAGGCTTCTCGCCCGAGGGATAGGAGCCGGCTCGCGGGCCGATGCCAGTGGCCCGCAAGCGCCTGCCCTCGAGCGGGGCGCGGGCTGGTTGCACTGCACCGCGAAAGGTGCTATACTGCGATGAATCCCGGCCGCGCCACGCGGGCACTCTCTGCCATGTGGCCAGCCACCAGGCCACGTCTCGGCCTAGGATGGGACACCCCATGTCTCAGCCGGGGAGGAGGTGCAGCATGTCATGAGAAGCATCGTTGCTGGGAGGTTCCGCCGCGTTGGTATCAAGAAGAACAAGGAGAACACACTATGAAGATCCAAGGGATTCTCGTCCGTGTCGTGGTTCTGGCTGCGCTGCTCAGCGTCCTGGCCGTGGATCTGTCCGATGCCCAGGAGCCTGCGCCACAGGTAGAGCAAAGCATCCAAGCTAGCTTAGGCACCGGATTTACGTACCAGGGACGGCTATTGGAGGGCGGCAGCCCGGCCGAGGGCAGCTACGATTTCGAATTCAGGCTCTTCGACACGGCCAGTCTGGGCAACCCGGTGGGCAGTCTGGTCGCAGTTGCGGATCAGCCGGTGGTCGAGGGCCGGTTCACGGTGCTGCTGGATTTTGGCGACGTCTTTGACGGAACCCGCTTGTGGCTGGAGGCCGCCGTGCGGCCCGGGGACAGCAGCGGCGCCTTCACCACACTGAGCCCGCGCCAGCCACTGACCGCCGCGCCGGCCGCCCACAGCCTGCGGCCGGGCGCCTCCATCACCGCCAATTTGGCAGGTGAATCCATGCTATCGGCCGGGAATACCAGCCCTGATGGAGTCAGCATCGGCTTGGAAGGGTACACTGACAGTCCCGACGGCCGGGGCGTGGTTGGCGCCGCCAGAAACGGAGGCTATGGCGTGTACGGTTCGACAACAGCTACCAGCAGCAACAACACCCCCGGCGTGTTTGGTGTGAGCAACAGCCCCGACGGCCGGGGTGTGTACGGCTACGCCACGTCCGACACCGGTCGGACCTTCGGGGTCTATGGCCGGAGCCGCAGCCCGGAAGGTATGGGCGTGCGGGGGCTGGCGAATGCCGAAAGCGGCCCAGCGTACGGCGTCTACGGCAAGAGCGACAGCACCGACGGCGCGGGTGTGTACGGATTGGCAGATGCTACCAGCGGGGCCAACCATGGCGTCTACGGGAAGAGCGACAGCGCTGACGGCACGGGCGTCTACGGCGAGGCAGCCAGGTTCGGTGCGCATGGCGTGAGCACCAGCACCTCTGGCTCAGGCATTTTGGGCGAGGCCACCGCCA
>JASFOV010000309.1:0-5923 GCA_050116355.1 Anaerolineae bacterium | reverse complement strand
GCAGCTACAGCGGTTCGAGGCCCGCAAGGAGACTCCGTACAAGGCCTGGAAGCTGACCGATGAAGACTGGCGCAACCGCGAAAAATGGGATCTGTACGAACAGGCTGTCAATGATATGTTGCTCAAGACCAGCACGCTGACGGCGCCGTGGACTATTGTCGAGGGCGACTGCAAGTGGTATGCGCGGATCAAGGCGTTGAGAACACTGGTGGACCTGCTCACCCAGGAGCTGGACTACGTTCCACCGGATCCCATTGGCGGGGCCGAGGCGTCCGAGGGGGAGAGCGGCGAGGACAAACCGTCTAAGAAGAAAAAGAAGAAGCACAAGAAGAAAAAAGGCAAGAAGAAGAAGAAAAAGAAGAAAAAGTAGTTGTGGCACCCAGCAAGGCTGACACCCCTGGCATCCTCGGTCAGGGGTGTTAGTGATTTTTGAGGAGCTCGAGCACCGCGGACAGGTCGGCCGGGAGGGGTGCCTCTATCTCCAGGCGATGGCCCGTCGCCGGATGGGTGAGGCGCAGCAGCCGTGCGTGCAGGAACTGCCGGTGTAAGGGCAGGCTGGTTCGCCGGCGGCCATAGACCGGGTCGCCGACGATCGGGTAGCCAATGGAGGCCAGGTGGACGCGGATCTGGTGGGTGCGTCCGGTTTGGGGTTGTATCTCTGCCAGTGTGTACGAACCGGCAACAGGTCCCATCTGGTGGTCAAAATGCTGCAGCACGTGGTATTCGGTGGTCGCCTCACGACCGCCAGGCAGCACGGCCATCCGCTGGCGGTGACGGGGGTTGCGTCCGATGGCGGCTTCGATACGCCCCCAGGCGGGCTGTAGGTGCCCATCCAGGAGGGCCAAGTACGCTTTGTGTACGGTGCGCTCTTTGAATTGACGCTGGAGTGCTCGACGGATCTTGTTACTTCTGGCGACTACGATCAGACCCGATGTATCGCGATCCAGGCGGTGTACGATGCCAGGGCGCTCGTCGTCACTGGTGGCTAGATCGGGATAGAGGGCCAGCAAAGCGTTGACGAGGGTGCCCCCCGGATGACCGGGCGCGGGATGGACGACCATGCCCGCCGGTTTGTCGACGACCAGGAGCCATTGGTCCTCGTACACGATGTCCAGGGGGATCGACTCCGGCTGCAGCGCAGGCGGTTCTTCGGCAGGTCGCTGGCACACAACCCGGTCCCCGGCTCGGATCTTGTAGCTAGCCTTAACAGGCTCTCCGTTAACGGCAACTTGTCCAGCCTCGATCAGGCGCTGGGCCGCCGACCGGGACAGCCCGGCGACATGTCCGGCCAGGAATTTGTCCAGCCGGGGGCCGCTCTCTTCAATCAGGAACTCGTCGTAGTGCTTGTTCATGATTCCGCAAAAAACCGGGGCTATTGTGGCCCCGGTCTGTCTTGCCTTTCCCGCACGTGTAAACGCTACACGGCTATTGGTTTTCGGTCATGGCCTCGGTGGTGGCGGCGGCTCGTTCGGCTTGCCAGAACCACCAGGCCAGGATGGCCACGCCGGTGACAATACACATGTCTGCTACATTCCAAACAGGCCAGATCTTGATGTCGATGAAATCGGTCACGGAAGCATTGGGCAGGGCGGTCCACATGTTACCGGTGTCCTGGGCGATGATGAACGCGGTACGCAGACGGTCGATTACGTTGCCCAGGTCGCCGACCAGGATCAGGATTAGGGCCAGGCGCAACGGCCACTGCCCTTTAGGAATACGTGGGTAGTAGACAACGACTCCGACCAGCACGGCCAGATTGACGAGCATGAACAGCCAGCCCAACCCAGACAGCTGGCCAAAGGCCACGCCCGTGTTCTGAACGTGGGTGATGGTGAAGAACTTGGACAGAGCTGGGATCGGCGCCCAGGCTTCGTTGACCGCTAGGTTCTGTCGAACCAGCCATTTGGTGCCCTGATCTACGACCAAGAGCAACAGCGTCAGCCCGACCAGTATCAGCCAGTTTCGGAGACGGTAAAATCGCAAGATGACCCTGTCTGTTTCAGAGGTTGAGACGCTGTTGGCAACGCAGGCAATGCGTGGCATAGGGTAGGGCTTTGAGCCGCGCTGGATCGATCTCTGCGCCGCAGTGCTCGCAGAGACCATAGGTTCCCTGTTGGAACCGCTCCAGGGCCTCCTTGACCTGCACCAACAGTTTTTCTGCGTTGTGGCGCAATGCCAGATCCTTCGCTTGTTCGTAGGCCTCGCTGGCGTCGTCAGCCATATGGTTGCCGTAGCCCAGATTGGTGCCCCTCTCTGCCTCCACTTGGGCCAGCTGGGCTTCCAGTCGCGCTTGCTCGTCCTCCAAGAACATGCGCAAAGCTTCCGGTCTTCTTATTACCATTCCACCTCCATGCAAAACTTTTACCCTCTCAGGGACCTACAATTTTACTTCAAGGTTCAAAAATGAGCAAGTCTCTGTTTGCCAGGAGTGCAATTTTAAGCCTACTACTGGTCAACGATTACCCTACTTGGAGGAGGACAAGGTACTGGGTGTCCACCGCCGCCAACCAGCCGGCTGGCGGGCGCACGGACAGTTGGACCTCATCGGGCAGTAGGGTGATCGTCTGCTGTCCATCTTGGAGACTGATGCTCATGCCGCTTAGCAATTTCGATGCCAGGTCAGCGGCCCGGGTTGGAGTGAGGTTGTCCAGGATTTCCCTCGTTTCTTGGACAGCGAACTGCCGCTCGCGGGTACGGTCGTCGTCCAGGGCCAGTTGCCACCTGACCTGCACGGGTGCATCGGACTCGAACTGGAGGCGCGTGACTGCCAAGATGTCTGCCAGTAGATCCTGATATGGCTCAATCCCCAGTTTTGCAGCGCGGTTGCCCAGCATCCCGATCCACGCTTGGGACAGGGTTCGATCGGGGGGGATGCTGGCAGAGGCACGAGCCTCGCGGGCCAATCCCGCCAGGCGCTGGATAATTGACATAATTTCCAAAAGGGCACGGTCCCCAGGGTCCGCCTCTAGCTTGGGCCAATCGGTCCGGTGTACGGACTCGGCGCTGGGTGCTTTATCATGACGGTACAGGACCTCGGCCAGATGAGGCACGAAGGGCGCGAGAATGCGTCCCAGAAGCTCCCGGGCTTTCACGCTAAGCGGGCCAATGTCGATGGGCCGAAGGGCTTGCCAGTTGACTAGATCTTCCTTGAGGCCAGTCAGGATCTGGGCCGCCCGGCCGGGATCGGCCGCGTCAAGCGCTGCAGCCACGTCCGGGGCTGCCAGCCGCAGCCGAGCCAACAGCCACGTATCGTGGAATGTGCGTACTGTGTCACGCTGGGCCGATCCCGGCCCGTGGGCCAGCGGCGCCAACAGCTGCCAGAGCGGCCGCAGGAAGTTCTGTTCCGCATCTTCGGGGGTGGACCCAGTGTGGGCCGCCCAGAAGAGGGCATCAGCGGGTTGGCTGGGCCTTGGTTCCCAGGCCGCTTCAGAACTGGATTGGGGCAATGGGACCGCCTGCTCCCAGGCCAAGGCGTTGCGGAGCAGGGCGACCATCTCGGTGGAATCCCCCAACCAGCCCACATGGGGGTCGCCGAGGCCGACTGCCAGGGTGCGTGGGTCGCTGCCGGTCCGGGTGCCTGCCACGAGCTGGAGCGGGGTGACCCAGGGCAGTGTCGAGGTCTCAAGGGCGGCATCTACTACGGATGGAACACGACGCATTGTCCCGTCGCACTGTGTGCAGGGGAAGACGAGGCGATCCACCCGGGGGCGGTGGGGATCGATCTGGCCTGGATCGAGGTTGGTACGATGCGCTAGCTCATCCAGGCCAGCCACACAGGTTTCCTCTCCGCACCTCTCACAGACCCACACCGGCAAGGGAGTCGCCCAGCCTCGATCGCGGCCTACAATCCAGGGTCCGCTTCCGGTCTCGATCTGCCAGGCGGTGCGCGCCAGATGCAACAACGGCGACTGGCAATAGGGACAGAACGCGGCTATCCGCGTGTGTGGGAGTTGGCGATAGACAAGATCGCGCGCTTGCAGGTTCTCGATAAGCAATGGCTCGGTTTCTTGGGGAAAGAGGCCCTGCCAGGGCAATACGCTCTCGGCCCACCGTCCGCGATCATCCAGTAGTGTGGGGATGGGCAGGTCGTGGGTGTGGGCCAGGGCCAGCGAACGCTCATCGAAAGAGGGAGTTACGGGCAGTAGGCCAGTGCCCTGATCCAGCGGTAGTGTCTCATCAAGAATAACCGTATGGGTGCGGGGTGCGGCAGGCAGGATCGCAAAGGGCGGAAGGTAGCGCGCACCGCGTAGAGCTTTGCCATTCAACCGGCGCACGATCTGGTATTCGCCGGTGAACGCCCGGGCCAACGCCATCTCGGCCAGCAGCAGGCGCATGGGGGGCTCGGTCTCGCCGACGCCGATCTCGACCAGAACGTAGGTCGCATCAGGATGGGCGGCTAGGGCGACCATGCCCACCAGATGCCAGGGAGCAGGTGCCTGGAGGAGGAAGTAGGTATGTGGTTCACCCTCCCACGGCAACCGGATCGAGGCCGAGATCGTCTCGACGGTGGTCATGTGGCGGGTTGCTTCCACTTCCGAGAGAGTAGTCGCACATTGGGGACAGACGGGGACAATGCTCTGTTTGCGCGCCAGCCGGCCGGCCTTCCATAGCTGCTGGATCACGCCCCACACGGCGCTGATCGACGCTGGGGTAGCGGTGTTGAAGGCAGGCGCGGCCGACCACCACAATCCCATTCCTTGCAATTGATCCTCGAGCCGGTCCTGTTCGCGGGACACCCATGAACGGCAGGCATCGACAAAGGTGGCAAGGTCGACCCATGAGGGGTCAAGGGACTGCTCTACGATGCGCTCGACGGCTAGGCCGTGACCATTCCATCCGGTTTGGACCTGAACCGCATCGCCGCGCATGGTGTGATAGCGGGCATACAACTCGGTGGTCGCTAGCAGGTGAATCTGATCGTTCCAGGTGCAGCCGGCCAGGTCCAAGGGCTGTTGGTAGATGACAAACGGCGAACCGTTGCGGCGCGCGGCGCGCACGCTGCCGGGGACAGCGTGGCGCCGCCAGAAACGCCGCACTTGTTCTTCGATGCGGGTTAGGTTCGCCTCGGGCGTGAACTCTATGGTCATGGTGTACGTTCAGGTTTGAGCAACGACGCGATGTGTTGCAGTCGTCTGCTAGGCGCGCTTGACGCCCAAGTTCACGGCATGCTCGCCAAGCTTTGCAGTCTCTTGCCGCTGCGCTTGGTCCGGAATGGGACCGGGCACCAGCTCTACGCTGAGCGTCTCGGCTTGGATATAATCGGCCCACTCGGCAAAAACGGCGGTTAGCTCCTCGCCGGCGTCGTAGTAGGTGATGATACGATCGTCCAGTTGGAAATCGGCCTCTTTGCGCAAGGCCTGGATGCGGCGCACTAGATCACGCGCTAGCCCTTCGCGGGCCAGCTCGGGTGACAGAGTGATGTCGACCGCGACGATCACACCCTTGTCCTCAGCGACTGCATAGCCCTCCCGGCCATGGGTGCGCACTTCTACTTCTTCAGGGGCGAGGTCTACGGCCGGTCCCTCATCGTCGAGTTCCAGGGTTACAGCCAGACCCGCCTGGAGACGGCGCGCCAGGGTCCGTGTCTCTTCCGGCGTCTTGCCTACCACCGCCCGGCGCAAGACGGGGAAGCGCCTGCCGTATTTGGGCCCGAGGACGTTGGGCAGTAGACCGATCTCGTATTCAACCAGGTCGGCCTCCTCTTCGACGACCTCGAGGGCCTTGACGTTGAGCTCGTCGGTGACCAGATCGGCCAGTAAGCCCAGCTCTACGGTTTTTTGGCTGGAATGGACACGAGCCCGAGCCAGCGGTTGGCGGAGCTTGACGTTGGATGTGCTGCGGGCCGAGCGACCCAAGGCCGCGATCTGCTGGGCGAGGGCCATGCGATCCAGGAGATCGGGATCGACCGCGGTCTCGTCGGCTG
>JASFOV010000308.1:0-5932 GCA_050116355.1 Anaerolineae bacterium | reverse complement strand
CCCCTTCACGCTACTCTACACTGTCCTTCATCCAGCAATCAAGCTCAGGCGATCAATACGACCGCTGGGCTATGGGCTGCTATTGCTGGCATGGTTAGCAGGATGACTTTCCGATCTCCGCTTTCTCGTGGAGGACTTGACCCACCCTCCGCCAACTCTGATACCGTCTAGGTACTGCCAGATGCTCCCGTCTGTGGTACTCTATACTCTAGATAATTCCACCCATTGCCAGCAAAACTGACCTGCCGTTTCCGATACGGAAAGGCAAATTGGCTGATTTGACTGTTTCCGACAAGTGTGCTATACTACCAGGGTCGTACGCCTGTTCCAGTCATAGCGACCAGGTTCCCAGTTGATGACTGGATGCCAGTCGATGATCAAGCGTCCCCTGCTGATGAGTCCGCAGGGAAGGACAATTGAGGCAAACCATGGCACACAAGATCGACAATCTAGACCGGGAAATCGTGGCGCTACTGCAAGAAGACGGACGGATGTCCAGCGCTGAGATCGCACGCCGTATCGGGCAGATATCCGAGCGCGCGGTGCGCTACCGCATTGATCGCCTGCTCGAGGAGGGAGTGATTGACATCCGAGCGATCGTCGATCCCAAAGCGTTGGGCTTTCCGGTGATCGGTGACATCTTTGTCGAGATCGAGTCTGGGCACGTACACGAGGTCGCCCAACAACTCGCTGAGCACGAATGTGTGGCTTATGTCGCCTTCTCCATGGGCGCCAGCGATATCAGCATCCAGGTCAACGCCCATAGCGCGGACGAACTCTACCGGTTCGCGACCGATGTGCTGGGGACGATGCCCTGGGTCCGTAAGACGACCACCACCATCGTGCCCCACAAGGTAAAAGACGTTCACAATTGGAAGATACCGTCCTCGCTGTGTGAGAGCAAGCAGGGATCGACAGCGACTTAGGGAGTTCAACTTGTGTCTTGCGTTCTGTTCTCATGCCAAGTACCAGCGGAAACCGGCTATCCCCAGCTGGGCATGCAGGGGGTGTGGCGCTAGGACTCGCCGAGAATCAAAGACTGGAAGAGGGGGCAGCATTCCTTGGCCAATCTGCCCCACCACCAGTGATTTACTCGTACAGAAGAGCCCTAGCTCCTTGTGACAGCCTATACATGCTGGCATAAGGGAAGCCTCGAACCAAGCATGAGAGGAACCCAAAATGACTGAGACATCTTACAACCCCGAGCTCCTAAGACCCGTGACACCCAAGCACTTGTGGCACGTTTTGACCGATAATGAGCTGAAAAAGCTGGAGGAAGCAACCTACACCCTGCTGCGGGATGTTGGCGTGCATTTTCCATTGAGAAGAGCTTTGGATCTGTTCGCCGAGCATGGCGCAGACGTCGACTTTGAAACCGAAATCGTGAAGCTGGAACCGGAGTTGGTGAAAAAGGCATTGTCGAAGGCACCGCGCTACTTCCCCCTGGGAGGGCGCGAGCCCGAGTACAACTTTCACCTGCAGGAGAAGCACACCTTCTACGCGACGGACGGCTGTATGCCTTTCACCATCGACTTTGAGACGCGGGAGAAACGGCAATCGCGCAAAGAGGACGTGGCCCAGATGGCGCGCATGGCCGACTACTTCAAATCGATAGCGTTCTACTGGCCAATGGTCAGCGCGGCCGACCATGGCCACACCGCGCCTTTGCACGAGATTCACGCCTCGTACTTGAACTGCCGCAAACACGTGCAAACAGAAACCGCGATGGGACACTCGATCGCGAGCTATGCCCGCGAAATGGCGACGGTGATCAGTGGGGATGCAGAGATCCTGCGCACCAATCCGCCACTCTCGGTATTAATCTGTTGCATTGACCCGTTGGGCCAGGACAAAGAAGGGTTGGAGACCGCCTTTGTGTTCGCCGAGGCGGGTCTACCCGTTGGCTTTATGGCCATGAATACGCTGATGACCACCGGTCCCGCTACGCCGGCCGGGGCGCTGGCCACCGGGAACGCAGAGGTGCTCAGTGCGCTGACCATGGTGCAGCTAGCCTTTCCCGGTGCACCGGTCTTTCACGCCATGCCATTGGCCGTCATGGAACCCCTCACCGCCGGGTATATGTTCCACTCGCCCGTGGGCGATGTGATGTTCGGCGCGTCCATCGAGCTGGCGCACCACTTCAACCTCCCAACCCTGGGCAGCTTTGGTGGCAGTGACGCCACACAGCCTGGATGGCGATCGGCCAAGGAAGGAATGGCCGGTCTGTTCTCGGCACTGGCCGGCAGTGAATTGGTCGTTGGCGTAGGCGGCATGTCCGCGGCATCGGTCCTCTATCCCGAAAACCTGGTCCTGGACAACGATCTACTGCACGATTTTTGGGTGACGACCAGCGGCATCGAGGTGAGCGCCGAGACGCTGGCCTTGGATATGGTCAAGAGAGTTGGGCCGCGGGGCCATTACCTGATGGAGGATCACACCCTGAAGCATATGCGCCAGATTCCCTTCTCCGATCTCATCCTGGAGACCACCAAGAGAGGACGGACCGGGGCAATGGCGGAAATCGAGACGGCGCGCGAGGAAGCGCAGCGCATCCTTGACAGTCACTGGCCGGAGCCACTCGAGGAAACCAAGGTGACCGAACTGGGCAAGATCCTTGCGGCAGCCGATCGAGAGCTGAGAAAAGCCTAGCATTCGACAACACTTGGAGGATGAAACAAGATGCAGCAACCCATAAATCAGGACAAACTGATCCGAGCTCTGGAGGACCAAACGCCCAAGTCGGGCACCCTATGGCAGGCTTCCCAGGACGTAGTACCGGGTGGGCTGCTGAGCCTGGCGCGCAAGTTCAAACCGTATCCCTTCTACACTGACCGGGGCGACGGCGCCTATATCTGGGACGTTGACGGCAACCGCTACATCGACTGCTGCATGTCCTATGGCGTACTGTTGTTGGGCCACCGGCCGGCGGTGGTTCTGGAAGCACTCCAGGCCCAAGCGGAGCGAGGCACCACCTATGGTACGCCACATCCGCTGGAGATCGAGTTCGCCAAGGTCTTTATCGACTGTGTGCCCTGTGCCGAGCGTATGCTACTGTGCAATTCAGGGACCGAGGCGACGATGCAGGCCATCCGCGTGATGCGCGCGTTCACCGGCAAGGACAGAGTGGCCAAATTCGAGGGCGCGTATCACGGCTGGCATGATTATGCCAGTTGGAGCATTTACGCCCACGGTGATACAATGGGACCGGCGGACCGGCCCAACGCAGTGCCGGAATCGGCGGGGATTCCCGATGCCATCAGGGACACGATCTTGATGCTACCCTATAACGAGCACGCGTTCGACTTGATCGAGGAACACGCCGACGAGTTGGCTGGGGTGATGATCGAACCCGTGTTTGGCGGCGGGACCATCCCAACGGACAAAGAGTTCCTACAGAGGCTGCGTGAGGTGACAGCACGAAACGGGGTCCTGCTGCTCTTTGATGAGGTCATCACCGGATTCCGCCTAGCACTGGGCGGCGCCCAGGAGTACTATGGGGTCCTGCCCGACTTGGCCACCTATGGCAAGATCATCGGCGGCGGACTGCCCGTTGGAGCGGTGGGTTGTTCCACAGAAATGATGGAGACGGTCCTGAAGGGGGATATGTCCATCGCTGTGGCCGGCACCTTCAGCGGCAACCCATTCACTCTGGCTGCTGGAACAGCCATCCTCAGCTACCTGCGTGAGAACCGGAGCATCTACGACGAACTGGCGGCCAAGGGCGACCGGCTCCGTGACGGCTTCAACGACTGGGCGCGCGGCGAAGGCTTGCCCGCATTGATGACCGGCACCAGCTCGATGTTCCAGCTCCACCTCAAGGACAGTCCCATCGAAGCGCCACGCGACATGGTAAGCCGCCTGGATGAACCGCTGGCCGATATGCAACTGTACCTAAGGCTCAAAGGGGTATTCATCCCCTGGCTACATTTGGCCTTTGTGTCGGCAGCCCATAGCGACGAGGATATCGAAGCGATCTTAGCAGCCCACCAGGAATCGGTGGCAGCTGGCCTAGCCGCACACGGCATTGGATAAGGACAAATACGGACCCATCGCATCTGCGGGGCACCAGAAAGGAGGTGCAGCCTGAGCGAGTGACAGAAGTTGCTGTCCGCCTGCGATCTGATTGAGACACAGACAAAAGGAGGAACGGAACGTGAACAAGTACTATCGTATCGTGGCTTGGTTGATTGTACTGGTGATGGGTGTAGTACTGGTAGCCTGTGGGGCAACGGAGGCGCCAGCACCCACAGAGGCCCCGGCTGCAACGGAGGCAGCACAGGAAGCGACGGAAGCGCCAGCTCCGACTGAGACGCCTGAACCGGAAGAGGCTGAACCAGTCATCCTGCGGGTAGGAATCCTGGCCGACGTCGATTGCTGGAATCCATATGCGTGCGCGAGCGTGTGGTTCCAGGGTCATATCCTCTTGGAGGGATTCACCGACCATGGCCCGGCCTCGACTGGCTGCGAAGCCATACCACGGCTCGCAGACTCCTGGGAGGTCTCTGAGGATGGCCGGACCTGGACCATCAAGCTGCATGAAGGGATCACCTTCTCGGACGGCAGTCCCGCAGACGCACAGGCCATCGTCGATTTCATCACTTGGCAATGGAACAGTCCGGAGATGCAGGTTTGGTTCGCGGAACTTGTCGCCATGGAGTCGATCGAAGCGCTGGATGATTTGACCATTCAGTACACCACGTCCGACCCGATCCTCAACTCGCCCGACTATGACTGGCAATGGTGGTACATCTTGCCGCCCGATTACTGGACAGGGCTATCGGACGAAGAGATCTACCTGGTTGAGTACAACCCGCCCATAGGCACAGGACCCTATGTGCTCACCGAGCACGAGCCGGGGAACTATATGATCCTTGACGCCCGCGAGGACTACTACCGGGGCAAGCCACCCATCGACCGCGTGGTGCTTCAGATCTTTGGCAATGCGGATGCCCTGGTTAGCGCGCTGGTAGCGGGCGAGATCGACATGACCACACCCTGGCTGCCGCCCGAGGTTTATGACACGCTGGCAAATGCCTCAGACGTTACAGTTGAGACAAAACCGCCCGGTCGCTGGAGTGAGCTGGTCTTTAACATGCATCCGGACGGCATCAAGCATCCAGCCATCGACGATCCTCAAGTCCGGGAAGCCATAGACTATGCCATCGACAAGGAGCAATTGATCGAGATCGCCCTGCTCGGTCAGGGTATCACCTGCCCCACCAACTGGGGTTGTGGTCCGAACTTTGAGGGAGAGATGAACCCCGATCTGGTCGTGACGCCATTCGATCTGGAGATGGCCAACCAGATTCTGGACGAGGCCGGCTACGCGGACAGCGATGGAGATGGCATCCGGGAGACCCCGGACGGTGAGCCCCTGATATTCCGGCTCACCTATCAAGTCGAGACCGCCACCGACCTGACCATGGCCGAACTTATGGCCTCAACGCTCCGCGAAGCGGGGATAGAGTTGGAGATCGAAGGCCAGGAGTGGGGTACTTGGTTCTCGACGGTCCTGGACGCGCGCGACTTTGACCTAGCCATCGACACAGAAACCCACGACATCGACCCAGCGTCCATGGATTTCTGGTTCAGTTGTTGGTCGGCGGATTCGGGCAGTGCGGCGCTGAACTATCCCGGCTGGTGCAATGAGGAGGTAGACGGACTAGTCTACGAGTTCTGGTACTCCACCGATCCCGAGGGCCGGTGGGAGCCGATGTTCAAGGCACAGGAGATCCTGAACCAACAGCGGCCGATCATCAACCTCGCCGGACACTACTCTATCCAGGCCTATCGCAGCGACCGCTTCGAGTTCCCCACCGACACCTGCGACGTGGACTTTGGCATGTTCTCGTCCGTGGGCCTGTTGAACGCCATAGTCAAGTAGGTTAGTAGCTCACGGGGAGGGCGGCGGATCGCCCTCCCCGCTCGCCTT
>JASFOV010000307.1:0-5950 GCA_050116355.1 Anaerolineae bacterium | reverse complement strand
GCAGCCACACTACCCACCACCCCCGCCCTCCTGAACGCCATCTATCATGCCACCGGCGCCCGCCTGCGCCAGATACCGGCCACGCCCGAACGTGTGCTGGCTGCACTGCGACGTTCACCGAAGGCCGCGGCCGGCTGATCGCTTCCGTTGTGATAGTCACAACTAGGGCTTGAGGATGAGGGGTAGATACGTGACCGGGTGCACCGTCACCGTGTCGCTCACCAGTTCCGTGCTACACAGGTTCGTCACCGACAGGCGGACGACAAAGTCACCCGGGTTGGTATAGGTATACACCGGCGTGGACGTCGTTTCCCCTCTTGCCGCGCCGGCACCTCCAAAGTCCCAGGTATAGGTCAACGGCGCTGTACCGCTCACCGTGGCCGTAAAGCGCATCGCCTGCCCCAATCTAACCGGCGCGTCGCTCTGCCACACCGCATCCGGCGGTTGGTAGACGCTCAACCCCAACTGTGTGGTATGGACATTGGTGACCTGCGCCGTACCGGAGATGACCAAGCTGTACACACCGCTGGTCACCTCGGGTCCCAGAGCCAGGGAGAGCTGTGCCTCGCCCGGCGGCGTGACCACCGTCGGCGAGATCGCGTCCGTTATCCCTAGGGGCAGGCTGCCCAGTTCGAGGGTCACATCGTGCTCGTATGTCAGCACCTCGCCCACCTGGATGGTGGGGCTCACCACCGCGGGCGCACAAGCTTCGAGTTTGTAGGGAAAAGCAGCCAACGTGAAATCTGGTTGAGAGGCGCAATTATAGCAGACCAGAGCGAAATCCTGGTCGGTGTCATCGCCTCGGTGGGGGACCCCGTCGGAATTGATGTTGTTGGCCTGCACGCGCACCACAAAACGCTCCGCCGTGGCCGGCGCCAGAAATACGCCCTCGGTGTTGTTCATGCTGTCGGCGGTGCCACCCGCCTGGGACCAACCATCGGGGCCAAAGGCGTTGCCCCGGTAGGTAGCGCCCTCCGCCTCGACCACCAGATCCAGGTCGTTGTTCCAGGCCGGGGTCTCCCCGCCCAGCCCATGGCCCGGCGCATCGGTCCAGGCCAGCATCACGCGCACCGGCTGCTCAGGATCCCCGGCTTGCATTCTCCACACCCACTCATCGCCGGTCTCGCCCAAGAGCAGTGGATCGTCATGGTACTGTACCGCCACCGTCGTCGACAGGACCGCCGCGGCGTCCAGCCGCCCCCAGCCCTGCTTGCTGTCGAAAGGATGGCCCAACACAGCATAATCGGCGTCGCGATGCCCTGCCAGATCGTGGGCCACCGGCAGGAACGCCGCCTTGATCAACGCCGGGCTGGGATCGGCGCCGTACGCGTCGCGGTAGTACTGGATAAAGAGGGCCACCGCGCCGCTGACGTGTGGCGAGGCCATGCTGGTCCCACACATCAGGGCGTAGTTGGGATCCCCGGCCGAGTTCACCGAGGTCGAGTCCACGGTGCAGCCGGGCGCCACCATGTGCGGGATCGTGCGGCCGTCCAGGGCCGGACCGTGTGCGGTGTTGAAAGACAAGTCATCAATGTTGGGGTCCTGCGCGCCATTGCCGTACTGCATCCGGGTCGACCCGACGCTCAAGATGTTTTTGGCCTCATCGGGCGTGCCCTGCGTCTGCTCGCCCCCGTTGCCATTCATGATCGACAGAATGTAGCTCAACGGCTGGTTGCCCGGGCTCTCCGGATCCGCGTCCCGGACGCCGATATCAACCTGCATCGTGTCGAGGTCGTACCCCTGAGGAGTGCCAGACGGCCCCCAGCTGTTACCCGACAGGGACGCGCCGTTGTTGTACGAATCCGTCATCAGCTTCAGCATGCCATCCGGTTCAGTGTAGTAGGGGCTATACACCTGCTCCACCAGGTTGGCGCCGGGTGCCATCCCCTGGCCCCGCAAAAAGCCATAGGCGTCGTCCACCCCCGACGAACCATCGGCGGCCATAATGCCGGCTGTGTGCGTGCCATGGCCATCCTCCGCGTCGCCGCCGCAGGTCGTGCCGCTGCAGGGCACCATGCGGTTGGCCAGATCGGGATGCGTGTGCTCGATGCCCGCATCGACGTTGGCCATGATCACCCCGCTGCCATCCACACCGGCGCCGGCCAGCCAGTCCTGGTAGCCGGGAAAGGCGATGTTTCCGGTATTGTGATTGTTGACGTTGATCTGGTTGCTCATTTCACCGCGCAGCCCGCCGCCGGTGGGTTGGGGTTGGACGCTGTAGACGCCCGGGATGCGCGCCACCGCCGGCAGCTGCGCGCCCGAGATCTCAAAGCCAGCGATCTCAAAGCGTTCGTCGAGGATGCCACCGCCGGTGTGCTGCCCGCCCAGGGCTTCAATACGACGCACCACCGCCCGGGTGTCAACCGCCCGCACCAGGAGCACATCGACCATTGTCGGATCGTCGGCCAACGCCCGCCACCGGGGCAGGACGCGGTATGCGGGCTGAAACGGACCCGTCCAGCGCACCGCCGCGGCGCCCGCGGCCCGGCTCAGCGCGACCGGCTGCCCCCACACCACGTAGGTGAACGGATGAATGTACTGCACCACGGTCAGGCCGCCTGCCCGCAGCTCATCCAGCCACCGGCTGCGGATCGGTCCCGAAAACTGGACCAGGTGCAGGTCCGGCCCGTCGCTGGATATCTGATTCCAATCGTCCGCCAGCTGGGGAACAGTTACCAGCGGATCAAAGTCCAGTCCGCCCAGATGCAGCGTGAACGGCTCGGAGGTTGCTTGGAACGGCACCCCCTGCGCCTCGAGAACGGCCAGGTCGGCCTCCGTCAACTCCAACCAGACAAAGGCCCCATAGTCCGTTGCCTGCACAGGATGGACATCCGCTGTGCCATAGTCGGCCGCGGAAATCCGGACATAGACAGTGCCCGCCGGCTCGTTGGCCAGCAACGGGGGCCAGGGCCCCAGCATCAGAACGACCACCAGCAGCAACATCGTTTTGCGCGTTCGCGCCATTATGTCTACCCTGTTTCCTTGTCTATGCTCAATGGGGGGTGAGGCGCTGTGCTGTCCGGCGCACCTAGCCCGCTGGCGGCGTTGAGGGCTTGTGGTGCTCGCGCCTCAGCGCGCCGGATCCCCAGTGGCGCACCAGCCAACCCCGCGCCACGAGGAGCAAGCCCGGCAGGAGAAGCAGCGCCGCCGAGCCGCCCATATCCAGCGGCAGTCCCTCGCCTGTGACGATACGGATGGGCAATGGGGTAAACGTCAGCACGAAAATGATAAGCACCAGCACAGCGATGATTTTCTGCGGCGTGGCCAGGCGCGTCACATCGTCCAGCGGATCCGGATGGGAACGGCCCAGGAAAAAGATCAACGCCGCCCACAACAACCAGCCCTGCCAGAACAATAGGCCCATCGCCACCAAGAAGCCAATGACCGGCCAGGTAAAGGCCCGCGCCCGCTGCCCGATCAGGCTGTAGAGCACGTGACCGCCATCCAACTGGCCGACCGGGATCAGATTCAAGGCCGTAACCAACAGACCGGCCCAGCCGGCCATGGCCACCGGATGAATGAACACATCGTAGCCGGTCTCAATGGGAAACGTGCCGAACAGCGCCGCCATCACCTCGCTTGCCGCCCCGGAGAAGGACAGCGCCGCCCCGCTGCCCGGCAGGATCTGCCCGAAGGTGACGAACTTGAGCAGCAGGTACAGCAGGGAGTGTCCCTCCAGAAAAATCAGCGAGCCGGGCGCCGGCGCCGACATCGGCTCCACCGTGGATAGCGCCAGCCCCACCAACAGGATCGGCACCGCAAACACAAACCCCGCTAGCGGTCCCGCCGCGCCGACGGTCAACATCTGCCGGCGGTTGATGGTCCGGCCCTTCATCACGATCACCGCCCCCATCGTGCCCAGCGGGGGAATGGGCATCGGAATGAAATAGGGCAATGAGACCGGCACTTTGTAGCGTCGCGCGGCAAAGTAATGGCCCAGCTCGTGGGCGGTCAAGATGGCCATCAAGCTCAGGGCAAAGGGCCACCCGATCCACAGGTGGCTGATCAGCCACAACAGATCGGCGTCAGCCGGTACCTGGTCCGACCAGGTTGCACCCACAAACAGCGTCGCCAGGATCGTGAGCCCATAGAGCAGCACGTTGACCCATACCCGCGAATCGCTCTTTTGGGGCATGACCCCCGGCATCGCCAACAGGACATCCAGGCCGTTTTCCGGATCGCGGCGCAGCACCGGCGTATACCCGATTTGGCGAAACCGTTCGTTGATCTCGGGAAACGCTTTCTCCGATGGCGTTTGCAGGCGCCCTCGCATACGGAGCGCCTGGGGGTGATCGGGCAGGCCCAACGTCAGATCGTAGACGTCGAACAGATCCTTCACCGCCGCCTTCAGTTGGTCTGCCGCCTGCAACAGCGGCTCGTTCACATTGTTAACCATCGACTTCAGCTTTCTAGAACCGAGTTTTGTGGTATAATGCCCCCTACAACGGGTCACAAATCGTTCTGCCCGTTGGGACCGGTTGTTGCTGGACCACAACGCGTTTCCGAACAGGATCTCAATCGGACAGAGTTGGGCCAGTATACCATAGGCCCGAATGGGATGCAACCTGATCTATGCACATCCCAACACCGCGACCAGGTTGATCCATGACTCGGCGCGCCCGGCACTGTCCGCTTCGAGCCAGCCTTCAACCACATGGAACCCAGCGGCGCCCAGGACCGTCTCTAATTCACCAGGCTGGTAAAAGGCGTAGAAGGCCCGCTGGCCGCCCGGAGACTCGATCCAGCGCTGGCCCTGGCCTGCTTTCATCGCCAGGTAAAAGACGCCGCCCGGGCGGCGCAACAACCGGGCGATTTCAGTGATAGCTGCCGGCAACTGGTCACGGCGCAGGTGGAGCAACGAGGCGCAAGCCCACACACCATCAAAGCAGTCCGCCTGGAACGGTGGCCGGCGCAGATCGGCCGCCACCAAGCTGACCCGTGGTAGCCGCAAACGGGCCTGGGCCAACATCCCGGTCGACCGGTCCAGACCCAGTGGCCGGCAGCCCAGATCGCGCAGAAAGCCAAGGTCGCGGCCCGGCCCGCAGCCCAGATCTAGGACCAGCCGCCGGCCGGCCAGCTGGTCGACAAAGGCGGTCAGGGCCCGCTCGAGCCGCAGGCTCTCCCAGCGGGCCGCGTACTGGGCGGCAACCCGATCGTAGCCCGAGATCGTCTCTTCGATCTCGGCAGAAACCGTTGAGTTTGAGGAAGGCATGGCATCCGACTCCAAAGATAGGCAGACGACCTCCATCCGCTGGTGGCGCTATCTGCTGCTGGCCGCGGTGCTGTTCTGCGCCGGCGCGCTGTTAGCCCTGCTTATCCAAGGGCCCGGGCTGTCCTCACCCATCGTCCTTCCACGGCCCACCGCCCCACCGCCCACCGCGACGCCCACACCCACAGCAGCCATCCACGAGTTGGCCATCACCGGTCTTGGCGCCACCGCCGGCGACCAGGCCGGGACGATCACGTTTCATCTGCAAGCCCAGACGCCACCCGATCGCCACATCACCGAAGTGTTGCTCTGGTACGACACCGAGACGGGGCGCCGTCTGCAACGCACCACCGGCCCCCTAGCAAGCACCCTCAGCCTGGACTATATCCTCGATGCGGCCAGGGAAGGACTGACAACCACCCACACCAGCCAACTGGACTACTGGTGGCTGGTACGCGACTCGGCGGGAGAGACGGTGCGTGCCGGGGACACCGTCCCCTTGGGTCCCAGCCTACAGGTGCTGGTCGCCACCCCTACTCCCGAAGCACCGCCTCTCGATTTTACGTGGGCCATCTCTGAATCGCGGCACTATCGCTTCCATTATGTGCCAGACAGTGCCGCCGAGCGAGACCGGTTCCAGATTGGCGCCCTGGCCGAGCAGGCATTGGCCCGTACTACAGCCATCCTCGATCTGGAATTCGAAGGACAGATGGACATCTACCTGGTGCCGCGCGTCTTTTG
>JASFOV010000306.1:0-6018 GCA_050116355.1 Anaerolineae bacterium | reverse complement strand
CCTCTTTGAAATAGGCCTGGTTCCGGCGGACCTGTCCCTCGTGTGCCGCATCGGTCGAGGCAATGATCGTGCCCTCGGTATCGATCAGAAATAGGTCCTCATAGCGACCGCTCTGCAGCCGTACCGTGTTCAGCCGGTCGGTTAGTAGCTGGTGTGATTTGTCGCCTTCCTCTGAGCCCCGGCCTGCCTGCGCCAGGGTCCGGACGTGTGTGCGTACGTCGGATCCCAACAGCGCCATCTGCAGATCGACCTGTAGGTCATTGAGCCAGGTGTCGATCTCGCTTTCCTTTAGATCGGCCAATGCTTCCAACTGGTTCACCGCAGCAGCTTGGGTGGATCGCAGGCCGACCAGGACCATGCCCACGATCAGGACCAGTACGGGAACAAACGCCACTGTTCCAAACGCGATCAGCAGGCGCGTGTGGATGGTGCCGCTGCGAAAGACGCGTGCGATCTGCCACAGACCCGCCAATACCAAAGCCCCCGTGATCGCCACCACATAGAGCCTCGGCCACGGGGAGACCGCAAGGTCATAGCGAGGCAACGGCTCGAACAGATCGAACAGCAGAACGAGTCCCACCAGCCCAAAGACCAGCACCAGCCACGTCTGCCAGTGGCGCGCTCGAACACCGGCGCTGATGACAAAGATCAAGACTGTCCCACCAACAATGTTGACCCAGGTGATCCCCGACCCAAACAGCGGACCAAAACCATAGGCGACAATGATGGCTGCCACCAGCAGGAACTCCGCCAGATCGAGCTTCTCCCTACGTGCCGCCGTACGGGCGCCGATCAGGCACAAACTGGCGATAAAGAGGACTCCCGCTACGGCCAGGATCTGCCACCCGCCGCTCACAAAGTAAGAGACGGTGCAGAGTACAACCGACCCCGCTGTAACGACGGCTCCGGCGAGGGCCAGCCACTCGATCGCTTGGCGACGCAAATCGACCACCTGCTCGCCCGGTGTAGGTGGCAGCGGTGCCTTGCTCGATATGCTGTTCGCTCCTTCTTTAGCCATGGCTCGTGGCTTTCCCTTCCCTCACGATGCAGGAGCTCAATCGCGCCCGTTCCCAGCGCGATCCGCTTTTTGTTGTGATTGGCCGGTGGCGGGATCCCGGAGCCGTACGATCACTTCCGGCAGATCGAGGGCCTGCCGTGTCTCATCAATGGCGACCCTCAACACACTTTCCACGTCCAGCGTCTGCCTCATGCGTCGCGTGACTTGCCCGACGATCTGCTCGCGTACCGCCCGGCGCTGCGTCTCCTCGTAGAGCTGTGCGCTCTCTAGCGCTACTTCGAGCTGCTTGGTCAGCGTGATGAGGAGTTCGATCTCCTCAGTGGTCCAGTCGCCTTGGCCCTCCGGTTTTCGTCCATCCACTACGCCAATGACCTGATCGCGAATCCGGACGGGAACGGTCACGGTTCCCGGCCCGGTTCCGGCCTCAACGCCAGTCGTCGCGCGTTCTGTCTGAAATGCTGCTTCCATTTGAGGTTCCCATAGCTCGCCGGCCGGACGGGTGCCGTGTGGATCGCTGAGAAATCCAAGATCTGATCGGGCCTGGAATAGGTTTTGCCAGGCTCGGTGCGTTTGCCCATCCCTGGCTTGATCAGTCGCTGCCAGCTTGTCTTGAACCTGCTGTACCAGCTGGTTGTTGCTGATCGCCATCGCCACCTGGTCGGCCAGCGTCTGCAGAACGGTCACGACCTCCTTGTGGAACCCCTCTGATCCGGTGCCCTGCACGTGTAGGATGCCGATCAGCTCATCCCGGGCGCAGAGTG
This sequence comes from Anaerolineae bacterium, assembly GCA_050116355.1. Taxonomy (GTDB): domain Bacteria; phylum Chloroflexota; class Anaerolineae; order JAAYZQ01; family JAAYZQ01; genus JASFOV01. The sequence continues at coordinate 4,239 of JASFOV010000306.1, read as the reverse complement.
GGAGGGCGGCCTCGGAGCGCGTCTTGGGCAGTTCGGAGCTATCAAGGCTGGCGTCCGCGCTTGCGTCCCGGGCGATCTGCGGCAAAGCTTGCTCCATCGCACGTCCCACCAGACCTTCGCCTCTCCGCAGGCGGTGGTCGCCGGCCGGCATCTTTTCGCTGCCCTCACCCGCCGCCACCTGCAATACCGCCCACTGCCCGGTGCCATCCAGCAAATAGATGCTGGTGTAGCAGAAGCCGAACCGCTCGTTGATGAGATCTGTCATGCCGGCCAGCAAGGCTTGTACATCACGCGCGGAGGCGGCGTTCTGGGCTACGACACGGATCACTTCCAAGTAGTCCGCCCATCGCTCACTCTCCCGAGCCTGTGCTGCCAGGGCCTCGCGGCTGGCTTGGAGCTCTTTGGTGCTGCTGAGCGCCGTCGCGGCCTTTTCCCGGGCGCCCTCGTATGCCCGGGCAAGGCGGGTCATGGCATAGTGGAACATGAATGCCGTAGCACTCAACAGGATGAGCAGCAGAGGCAGGTCGTCGAGTGCCGTCGGGCCTGCCAGCTTCGGAACCACCCAACCGCTCTGTTGGGCGTAGGATACGCCAAGCACGGCTAGCGCGCTGAGCAGAGCAAAGGCCAACAGTGTGCGGCCGCCGGCCAGGATGCCGGCCAGCATGATGACGACAAAGTAGCCGGCCAGCACTGGGTTGTGCATACCGCCAAAGGAAAACATGGCCACCGTGAAGCTCAGCCACAGCGCGCCGGCCAAGACGGTGCCGCTCAGCCCCACCCGTCCGCGACGCATAAGGAGCAGCAGATCCAGAATGACCACCACCAGAATGAGGATTAGGCCCTGTTCGGTGATGTCTAGACGCTCGCCCAGTATCAACATCGAAGCGCCGAACGCTACCGTGCCGAACAATAGGATCAACAGCAACGTATTGAGCAGGCGGGCGGCTGCTGTCTTTTGATCGTCGCCGTCAAAGACTGGAGGGGCGAACAGCTTCTTGAGCCAGTGGGACATCGTCATTCCCTTTCCTACCTCAAGTCGCGGGAGCGGAGATCGCGCGTCTGGGATGGAGCGACGCGGATCACCAGCCGGTTCAGACCCAGTGCCTGTCGCATTTCGTTGGCGGCTGTGCGCAGGATGGCCTCCGTGTCCAGTGATTGGCGCATGCGTGCCGTCACCTGGCTGACGGTCCGGTCGCGGGCGGCGCGGCTTTGGGTCTCTTCCAAGAGCCGCGCCCGCTCCAGCGCCAGCATCGCCTGATCAGATAGGGCCTCGTACAGTTGCATCGAGCCGGGTGGAAAGGGACCTGGGGTCACACGGTACACGCTGACAAAGCCGGCGCACTGCTGACCGGAGCGCATCGGGATGTTGGCCAACGCGGCCAACCCCTGGCCGGTCAGATATGAGCGCGCCGCTTCGGACAACGCGTCATCGCGGGTGACATCTTGAACAACCACAAAACTCTGGGTGACGTCCAATGGCAGGTTGACGTCGGCTGGTAGGGAGACACCGGCTGGGAAGGCAAAGACTCCTTCGCGCGACCAGCTGCCCAGGAACGTAACGTGCTCCACTCGACCGGTGGGCGAGCGGAGGAACCATCCCACTGCCCCGCCATCCACATCGGTAGCGGCGATCGTTTCCAGAATCTCTTGCACAATCTCGTCTGTGGTGGAGACTGCTGTCAACCGTTGGCTGATCCGGTAGATGGGACTTGTGGCCTCTAACAGGGCTGCTTCTCTCGAGAATTTGTGGGCGTTATCGACCGCCACTGCTACTTGATCGGCTACCAATTGTAGGACGGCGATGTCTTGCGTGGAAAAGGCCTTCTCCTGCGTGGATTGGATATCGAGGGCGCCCAGCACGCGTTCGCCGACCACCAGCGGCAGCGCCATTTCGGAGCGGGTACGGGGCAGCAGCGGATTGTCAAAGCGGACCGGCTCATCGCCCACATCCAGGGCAATACGCGCCTGGCGCAGAGCACAGGCCATGCCAACCATCGACGCGCCACCGATCTCCAACGCGTGACCGCGTTCTTTCATGAGCCGGCCTGCCTCACCCGTTCCCGCCTCCAGGACCGCCTGTTGGCCGGTCTCGTCCACCAAGAACAGGCCCGCATAGTATAGGTCAAACCGTTTTTGGACCAGGCCCACTACCCGTCGGGTCAGGGTTCCCATCTCCAAAATGGAGGTCGCGGCCCGGCCTACATCAGCGGCAGTGGTCAGCCCTTTGGTACGTTCCATGACCTGCTGTTCCGTCTCCGCCTGGAGGGCCTCCAGCTGGCGTACGGTCGTATCCCGTTCTTTCGCCTCTTGAACCAAGTCCAGGTTCAACCGGGAAACCTGGTCCTGCCGCTTGCCGGCCAGGTACGCGAAAAAGCCCAAGAACAGGGGGGCCGTATCAATGATCCAGTGTAGCGGGGTGCTCTGCTGGACCTCCACCGCCGTCCTGAGGGACCAGGGCAGGCCTTGGACCAGCAGATCGCCCATCGTGGCCAGGATGGGGAATAGCAACCCGAATAAGATGCCGAAAACCGTGTATCGGAAGGTTGCGCTACGCTCTGTCCACATGGCCTGCTACTCCATTGTCCCACTTGGCCTCTGCCAAAGCCAAAGGCAGCGCGAACGTAAATGTCGATCCGACTCCTTCTTCAGTCTCCAGCCAGATCTGTCCTCCCAAGCGTTCGACGACCTGTTGGCTAATGGCCAAGCCAAAGCCGGTCACCTCATCTGCGGCCTGTTCGTCGCCGTTTGGGGTGCTCGTAAAGAGTCGGGCTTGGTCCGCTTGGGATAGAATCGCATCGGTCTCGGTGACACTGATGGTGATTTCATCCGTGGCCGCGGCGATCTGTAGATGGATGCTGCCCTCCTCAGTAAAACGGACGGCGTTGGTGATCAGCGCCAGGAGCACCTGGCGTAAGCGCTGGCCATCGGTCTGTAGCCTGGGTAGATCGGAGGGAATATCAGAACTGATCTGGACCGGTTTGCCCCCGGCCAGCGCTTGCGCTGTTGCCATGACGCCTTCCACGATCATGCCAAGGTCCACTTCTGTCTCGGCAAAGGGCGAGGTGCCCAATTCTAGCTGACTCAGTTCCAACATATCATCCAACATGCCCAACAGTTGTTTCCCGTTGTCGTGGATGGTGGCCAAGTCGTTGCGCTGTATCTCATTCAGCGGACCGTCCAGTTCTTTCAGCATCACCTGCGAGAATCCGAGGATGGAGGTCAGGGGCGTGCGGAGCGCGTGGGACATGTTGCTCAGGAACTCGGCTTGGATCCGGTCCAGCTCCTTCAGCTTGCGCACGGTGTCCCGCTCGATGGCATACACTTGCGCATTCTCTATGGCGATGCTGATCTGGTTGGCCAGCGATTGGTAGACCATCTGATCGTCCTCGCCAAAATCTGCAGGACGACTACTCTGCAGGTCGAGCACCCCTAGCAACCGGTCCCGTCGATGGAGCGGGATCGCCAACTCACAGATCACGGGCGGCTGCATCTCTTCGGCTCGATCCCCTACCATCTCCGTCGCCGGGCGTCGTGTCACGAGGCGCTTCCCCTCCGCCATCGCTCGGCCCGCCAGGGACCGGCTACTCGGGCGTGTGCGCTCGGGCTTTGACTCTGGGCCGTGTGCCCGCCGCCCGTCCACCCCTGCCTCCTTCTCGTCCGGCAAATAGATGGCCACATGATCCAACTCGAAGGCGTTCTTGATCAGCTCGGTAACCGTGTCCAGGAGTTCGTCGACATCGCGGATGGACGAGATCACACGCGCCACCTCAGCGCTCAGTGCAAGCTGCATGGCGTGGTGACGGATGCGCTTATTGGCCGCCTCCAGCTGTTCTGTCCGCTCGGCCACCTTCGCTTCTAGGTTGCCGTACAATACTCGCAGATCAGCGGCCATGCGGTTGAAGGCGCGGGCCAGAACCCCGATTTCATCGTGGCGATCGATGGTAACCTTCTGGTCGAGATCGCCACGCGCCATCCAGGCCGCGGTTTCGGTAAGCTGGACAAGGGGGCGGGTGATGCGTCGGGTCACCACAGCTGCAATGGCCGCCGTGAGGAGGGCGACCGCCAGCGCGCCGCCAACCACGACCGCTGTGAGCCGGTTCCCCGTCTCCAGGGCCCGGCTTTGGGCCTGTTCCACCACCAGGCCGATGCCCAGCTCCGGGTTCCATCGCCAGGCGCCAAATACGGGCATCCCCTGTGCATTGCGAAAGGCCCCCGAACCGCTCGCCCCTGTCCAGAGCT
>JASFOV010000305.1:0-6019 GCA_050116355.1 Anaerolineae bacterium | reverse complement strand
TCCCGGACAGTATGACAACCTACACCGCTTCATTGAGGAGCAGCAGCTGATGCAAAGGCTCGTTTCCGAGTCGATCCTGCCATCGCTAGAACTGGATGTTTCAGATAATGACATCGCCGCGGCAGCAGACCGGATCGCCGATTGGCTGGAAGAGACGGGCGGGCTCTACGCCCCTCTTGACTAACCCCAGCGCGCACTATCACCGGGCTCCGCTCAAGTCTCCCGCAAAGCCCGGCCACGAGAAATGGAAAGGGAGATACTGCCATGCCTGGCAGCGGCGGATTGACGGAACTCATCCTCACCTCACATCACGCCCATCCTAGGTCATGTGCCATGTTCAGCTGCGCATAGCATCGCGCATGCCCCCTCGCTTGCCCCACAGAACATCTTGATGTATAATAAATCCGCGATAACTTGTTCTTTCTATATATTTACAATCAGATTCCTGTCGATACCACGATAAAACAGACGATCACGAGCCAATCTCTGGGATCGTCAGGCCGATGGCAGGATCTTGACCGCTTCGCTGCCGGCCCCTGTTGGGACCTCACAGCGAAGGCATTCTCAGCCACCACCCGGCAAGGGACAAGCTGAACGCAGCAGAAGGGATGGCGATGTATCCTCAGCAAGAACTAGAGCTGCCCGCCACGGTAAGCGGCCGGGTCATCACCAATCGCGGCGTACACCTACAGCCTTTTGGACACCATGGCGACTGGCTGAACCGGGCCGGCTATTGGGTAGATCTGTTGGTCAGCATGGATATGTCATGGGTAGTCATCCTCACCGATAGTGACTCGGTGCGCCAAACACACCATGGCCTCAACCCTCTGAAGGTCCTGCTTGACGCCGGGATCATCCCTATTATCCGTGAGCAACGCGCGTTCCCCCATCCATTCATGGATCACGACACGTTTCGCTGGACAGTGGATCTATATGGCCAGTATGGGTTGAAGCCGTTCTGGATCATCCGCAATGAACCACTGGATAGCCGGGAGTGGGTGCGCGGCAAGGTGCTGCCCAATGCTTGGGATGTGGTCATGGCTGTCTGGACCGAGGCAGCCCAATACATCGCCGCCAACGGTGGATATGTTGGCTTTCCCGACGGCCCCAGCTACAGCTTCAACCCCTTTGACAGTATCGTCTCCCATGGCGTACGCTGGGTCTTTGATGAGGGATTGGCCTTCTACGCTGGACACCACTATGGTAAAAACCGCCCGCGCGACTACCCCTACGATGCCGTGACTCGTCATGGTGCCCAACTCACCCCACCGGCTTACGACCGCCTTCTCGATGATTTTGCCGCCGACCCCGCCTGGCGAGAGCCATCACTCGAGGTCATCAACCAAAAACGCACCCAGCTGCGGGTGCCCGGTGCCACGGCTATCCGAGATGGAACCTGCTGGCGGGGATGGGAGCAAGTGGTGCACTGGTCGCTTGAATCGCTGGGCTACGTTGTCCCCATGGCCATGACCGAAGGCGGTTGGGTCCCGCGCGACCGACCCGGCAGTGGGCCCAATACCGACCTGCGCGTACCCCACACCACACCAAAGATGGTGGCCAAAAAGACGCTACAGATGTACGATACCCCCTCGCCCTTTTTTGCCATCTGCCCCTGGCTGCTGGCCGACCAGGATATGGGCGGCAGTGGCTGGCCGTTCGATGCGTGGCACGGCTGGGCCTACAATGAGAAATATGGACGCAGAAAGCCGGTCATCACCGCCCTGCAGCATGTGCCTGCCAAGGAGATCCAGGTCCGGACCCAGCCAATGGTCATCGACATCGAAGGGGATACCCGCTCCTGGGCCTGGGCCCGTGACACGTATGGCATTGGCTACCGGCGGGGCAGCTCAACCCTGCGCCTCATCGAGGTACAGGAATACGAGGGACCGGCCAGCCTCGACGTCTGGGTCGTGGATAGCGCGGGATTGCCGGTCGAGGGCGTGCCCTTCTATTACTACCACCCCACGGCGCCGCTCATAGACCGCAGGGGCGAGTGGTATCCAGAAGGGGTGCTGGCTGTCACCAAAGCAGACGGGCGCCTGTCCTTCGAAGTGGAGCATGAGGGTCCAGGCGCGATCTGGCCCCAGGGCAAGGGGGATCTCCTAGAGCATCTGGGCCTCCAACCTGGGACTCGCAACCGGCGTCTCAACGGCATGTGGCAACTCGTCACCGAAAAGGCCCCGCTACCGCCCCAGCAGCCAGGCGATCCCATCACACCCGAGCCGCCACAGCCACCCGACCCTGGGTGGAGGATGAAAGTGGAGCACCGGCCCGGCCCACAGATCATTGCCGGAACCTTGCCCCATGCCGGGATCCAAGTACGGGTCAGCGATCCGTGGGGCAACGCCTCAACGGTGATCAGCGGCTCGAAACCTGAGCACGGACCGGGCGGCTTTGAGGTGCTAGCGCCCCATCCGGTTCGCTACACGATCACCTTTCTGGACCAGCGCTTTGCGGTGCCCACAGAAGGCGCGAGTACTTATGTAGACTTTGAGAAAAGGGAGTTCCACGGAGGTCCTGCGGGCGGGCTACAAGGAGAGCCGCCAGCGGAACTGCCTCCAACCCCGCTTCCAAGCGCACCGGCAGGCTCGCCTGAAAAGTCGCTCGATGGGGCCGCGGTAACTGAGGAAGAGTGGGCTTTGCTCTTACACAAGCTGGAGCGTATCGAACAGCTGATCGCCAAGCTAACCGGTCAGTAGCACGCTCGGGGGCCAGGCCCCATCGCCTATTCCAGGTCGCCCAACTCGTAGAGGATCGCCGAGACCGCCACCAGGGCGGCCGTCTCGGCCCTGAGGATACGTGGCCCAAGCGTTGCGGGCAGCAACCCGTACCGTTCGGCCAGGCTGATCTCCTCAGGAGCAAAACCCCCTTCCGGCCCGAAAAAGAGGCTGATAGTCAGAGGGGGCCAGTTCTTCTTCGATGAGGGGGGCGGAGTCCGGAGGAGCGACCGCATCGTAGTCCGGTCTTCGCTCTTCTGCGGCTGGTTGGAGTCCCCTTCCCAGAAGATCATGGACAGACCAGCTCCGTGTCTGGCACGCTCACAGGCGGGGGGCAGCAACACCGCCGGGCGCAGGACAGGCTTCCGCCCGCGACGACACTGTTCTGCCGCCTCTTGGATGATCCATTCCCAGCGCTGTCGTTTCTTCTCCACCGCTTCCAGATCCGAGACCACACACCGGTCAGCAATAACCGGGACAAACTCCACAACACCCAGCTCAGTGCCTTTCTGCAGAACGAGCTCAAAGTTCTTGCTGCGCAGGATACCTTGGTACACCGCAATCTTGGTCCGAGGCTCGGTGGTCGCCAAACTGCGGCGCACAACTTCTCCCTGCACGGCATCCGGCCTGACCTCGACAAGCCGTGTTTCGATCTCCCAACCCGAGTTATCCAAGACAACGATCCGGTCGCCGGGTTGCATCCTCAGCACACGGGCGATCTGGTGCGCTTGGGGGCCAGTCACGGTCACGGTGTTGCTGCGAATCCAATCTTCTGGTATGAAAAAACGGTGCATCGCCCCTTACCCCCGCTGCGCAACCAGCGCGATCCAATCCGCTTCCTGGTAGCGATCAACAACCTTCAGTCCCTGTGCCGCCAAGGCCGCCGTGACCTCAGTTTCCTGGACCTCGATCAAGCCCGCTGCGACGAGCCATCCAGCCGGATGCAGCCGCGCAGCCAGTGCTGGCGCCATGGCCACAATCACCGGAGCCAGGATATTTACCAGCACCAGGTCAAAGTGGCCCATCTCTAGCAGCTCCAGTTGTCCATCTACACGAAAGCGGGCCGGCAGATCCTCCACCGGCGTGCCGGGCAGTGACCCATGGCGCACTTCTACCTGGCTCGCGACACCGTTCAGCGCCACGTTGTCCTTGGCCACCCGCACAGCCACCGGATCAGCGTCAACAGCCAACACAGCCCGCGCCCCCAACTTGGTCGCGGCGATGGCCAACACGCCCGAGCCGGTTCCCACATCGAGGACGGTGCGATCTGGCGCCAAGTCCTCTAGCGCGGCCAGACATAGCCGGGTTGTGGGATGCAGACCTGTGCCAAATGCCATGCCCGGCTCGAGCCGGATGACTGCCTCATCGTCGCCGGGCTCATACGCCTCCCACGCCGGCGCAATGACAACGCGCCGGCCTATCCGCAGCAAATGGTATTGATCCTTCCAGGCCTCGGCCCAGTCGGATTCCGCCAGCTCGCGGACAGCCGGCTTGATGTTGGGGTTGATCTGCTGCAGATGCCACAACCCCTCCTCCAGACGGCGACGGGCCTCCTGAGTATCGCCATCGAGTGGCCGATACGCTTTGACGATCACCACGGTCGCTGGTGCCGCCTCCAGCTCGTATTCAAAACAGTCTATCGGGACTTCAAGCACAACCTGGCTCCAGCCGCACCGCTCAAAGAGCTCAACCACCGCATCCGTCGCTTCGCTCTCGGTTGTGACGCTAAACTCGAGCCAGTTCACCAGATACCCTGATCCGCAGCCAGTAGGCTCTAGATGCCCAGGGCATCCTTAATTTTGGAGAAGAGGCCCTTTTCCGGCTGGTGGACTACCTCGCGGCCCAAGCTCCGGCCCAATTCCTCGAGCAACTGCTTCTGCTTCTTCGAGAGCTTGGTGGGGGTCAAGACATGGAACATAACCAGTTGATCACCGCGCCCGTTGCGCCGCAAGTGCGGCACTCCCTTGTCGCGGAGCCTGATCACCTCTCCCGTCTGCGTACCTGCCGGAATCACCAGTTCCTCGTCGCCATCGAGAGTCGGTATCCGGATCTTATCACCCAATGCCGCCTGCGTAATATTGATATCCAACTCCAGCAAGATATTGGTATCCGTCCGCCGAAAGTACTCGTGAGGCTCGACCCTCAGTTCCACGTACAGATTGCCCGGTGGGCCCCCGCGCACACCCGGTTCGCCTTCCCCAGCCAGCCGGATACGGGTCCCATTGTCCACACCAGCCGGGATCTTGACCGAGATGGTCCGCTCGACCTGGACTGCCTTCTGACCGCGGCAACGCGTACAAGGCGTCGTCACAATCTCACGCTCGCCTTGACACCGCGGGCAGGTCGTGACCTGGACGAACGATCCCAAAATGGTCTGCTGTTGGCGACGGACTTCACCCGTGCCGTTGCACTGGGGACAGCGGATCGGTTGCGTCCCCGGTTCAGCACCGCTGCCCTTGCACTGGGGGCAGACCTCGTGGCGAGGAATCACGATCTCTCGCTCGGCGCCGAACACCGCCTCCTCAAAGTCGATGGTCAGATCATAGCGCAGATCAGCGCCGCGCGTCGGGCCCCGGCGCGTGGACGTGCCGGTTCGCATGCCACCGAAAAAGCTCTCAAAGATATCCTCAAAACCACCAAAGTCGTTAAAGCCCCCAAAGCCCGCCTGCGGCCCGGCATGACCAAAGCGGTCATACATACCCCGTTTCTCCCGGTCAGACAGGACTTCGTAGGCCTCGTTGATCTCTTTGAACCTGGCCTCGGCCTCAGGATTCTTGTTGACATCCGGATGGTACTGGCGAGCCAGGCGCCGGAAAGCCTTCTTGATCTGTTCATCGGTGGCGTTCCGGTCTATCCCAAGTACTTGGTAAAAGTCACGTTTGGCGCTCATGCACGTTCCAATCTATGCAGTTCGAGGTTCGATGCAACAGCACCAACACCGAACCTCGAACCGTGATCTGTCAACTCGAGCTTATGCTTCGCTGAACTCGCCCTCAACCACATCCTCATCATCGGGCGGTGGACCGCCTTCCGCATCACCCGGGGGCGGCGTCTCCGGTTGCTCGTACATCGAAGCACCCAGTCGTTGCAGCACCTCGGAAAGCTCCTGGACCGTTGTCTGGATCCGGGTCATATCATCAGCTTCGAGCGCGGAACGGCAGGCAGCTATCTTGTCCTCGACTTCGCTCTTGATCTCAGCTGGCGCCTGTTCACCCTGCTCTCTCAGCAGCTTCTCCGCCTGATAGATGAGCGAGTCGGCGCTGTTGCGGGCCTCCACTTCCTCTCGGCGCTTCGAGTCCTCT